>JBEPUG010000096.1:0-13503 GCA_041691695.1 Flavobacteriales bacterium | reverse complement strand
GCCTTGTATCGGACCTTCCATACGGGCATTCGCGAAGCGGTTCTTCAACTCCGGATGCGCTGCTATCGTGTCTGTCAGCAGTTTCTTCAGATCCACGCGGCGCTTGCGCACCATGTCGCTGCGCAGGCCGAGACCCACGTTCGCGCGTCCGTTCGGTAACGGAAAGATCCACAGGTAGCCGGGCAAAAGTTCTTTCAGGAAGATCAACTCGATGAAGCCTTGCGGATCTAACCCGGATACGCCGCTGTAGTAAGCGCGAACACCGGCGCAATGGTGCTTCGGTTCCATCGGCAAGCCGGCGATCTGCCGGGCGAAATGCGAGTTCGCTCCCGATGCATCGAGCAAGATCCGACAATGGACAACGGCTCCAGAGTCTCCCGCAAACATGATCGCCCACCCGTCATCCGTGCGCGTGAATTCCTTGGCGGTCGAGCCTTCCAGCACGGTCACTCGTTCATCGCGCTTCACCACCTGAAGCATGAAATGGTCGAAGTCCATTCTCGGAAGGATCGCGCCCGGAGCATCGCCAACACCTGTTTCGCGACTGAACGGAACGCGCAACGCTTTACCACTGGGAGCGACGAAAGTGACACCCCAGCTTGGTTCCAACTTCACTTGTTTCCTCAGTTCCAGCACCAGCGCGGGATCCAGCCGCTCCAGCGAACGCATGACCTTGGCACTCAATGCATCACCACAGACCTTGTCGCGAGGGAATTCCGCCTTGTCGATCAAAAGCGTTTTCACGCCATGCTTGGCGAGTTGCAAGGCCGCAGCGCAACCACCGGGACCCGCGCCCACAATGCACACATCCACGGACAAGGCCTCATCCATGGCCGATCAACCACGGAAGGCGCCGTCGGAGAATTGCTCTAGGAAGCGCACGTCGTTTTCCCAGTACAGCCGCAGATCGGGCACGCGGTAGATGAGCTGCGCGATGCGCTCCACACCCATGCCGAAAGCGAAGCCACTGTACACATCCGGATCGATGCCGCAGTTCGTCAGCACCGCCGGGTCCACCATGCCGCAACCCATGATCTCCACCCAACCGCTGTGTTTACATACCGCACAACCTGCGCCGGCGCAGATCGTGCAACTCATATCCACTTCCGCGCTCGGTTCTGTGAAGGGGAAATAGCTCGGGCGCAAGCGGATCTTCACTTCCGCCCCGAACATGCTCTTGGCAAAATGGTCCAGCGTTCCTTTCAGTTCCGCGAAACTCACACCCTTGTCCCCGAAAAGCCCTTCCACCTTATGGAACATGCATTGCGCCCGCGCGCTGAGCGCTTCTTTGCGATAGACGCGGCCGGGTGAGATGGTGCGGATCGGCGGTTTTCCGCTCTCCATCACGCGCACTTGCACACTGCTCGTATGGGTGCGCAAGGCAAGCTCTTGCCCTTTCTTGAGTTTGTTCGAAGTGACAAGCTCTTGCACGAAGAAGGTATCCTGCATGTCTCGAGCAGGGTGGTCCGGCGGGAAGTTGAGCGCGCCGAAATTGTGGTGATCGTCCTCCACCTCCGGTCCTTGGCTTACCGTGTAACCGATGCGCGCGAACACCTCCACGATGCGCTGGCGGACAATGCTGATCGGGTGCAGACTTCCCGCGTTCTCCGTCAATGCAGGACGGGTGAGGTCGCCAACGGATCCTGTCGGATCGCTTGGGTCAGTTTCCGATGCGCCCTTCATCTCTTCCCAACGAACACGCGCCGCGTTCTTCAATTGGTTGAGGCGTTGGCCCCATTCGCGCTTCTCTTCGGAAGGCACCTGTTTCAATGCGTCCAGCAGTGCCGTCACCTTACCATTGCGGCCAAGCATATCCACACGAAATGCCTCCACGGCTTCGGCAGAATTCGCTGTTGCCGCCGTTACTTCCGCTTCCACGGCGGCGATCTGTTCCTTCAGGTTCATGGGAGCACGCGCATCCAGATGCGCACATCGGTAAGCGGGCGGTCCATCGCGTCGCAGGGTTGGTTGGCGATCGTGTTCAGCACCTCCATGCCTTCCACCACCTGCCCGAACACGGTATAGTTGCCATCCAGATGAGGAGCACCGCCGAGTTTCTCATAGGTCTTTATCTGGTCCGGTGTGTAATGGACCTTCGCGCTGTCCGGTCGGTCGGCATTCATGCGGTCCAGTAGCTGCTGCAGGTCGGCGGCGCGCCACTTGCGACCCTGCACGATATAGAACTCACTGCCGCTGCCGCGCTTCTCCGGATCCACATCATCCTCGGCGCGCACTGCGGCCAATGCGCCTTTTCGGTGGATCAAGTCGGAGTGGGTCTCGGCAGGGAGCGTATAGCCCGGTCCGCCAATGCCCAACTGGACCGTCCTGTCCTCCGCATGGCGGCTGTCCGGATCTCCGCCCTGGATCATGAAGCCGGGTACGACCCGGTGGAAGAGCGTGCTGTCGTAGTAATGCGTCCGTACCAATTTCAGGAAATTGTCCCGATAGATCGGGGTCTCGTTGTACAATTCGATGACCATTCGTCCGGCTGTGGTATTGATCTCCACCATGAGGCGCTTTTCCGGCGCTTTAACCTGTGCCGAGGCCATGCAAGCAAACCCGATAAGGATGGCCACGAACAACAACCGCAACGGTCGGAATTGCGCGGACATCACTCCTGTCGTTATTTTTGGCTTCATTCGCACCGCTTGCAGGTCGCCCAAAGGCGGCCAAAAGTAACCAACCCGCACAGCCATGTTCCGTAAGGCCATCCTCCTTCCCTTTCTCGCGCTCGCCTTGGCGGTGGGCTTTGGCGGTTGCAAAAAACCAGCTGATACGAAAGCGGTGATCACCGTTCTCGATGGGTCCGGAATGCCGGTATACGGCGCCTATGTGAAGCTCTTTGCGAACCCGGTGCCGCCAGACCCCAATTCCACCGGTGACTTCTCCCGGTTGAACATGGAGGCGTACACCGGTACTGACGGCACTGCCACATTCGACTACACGAGCTTCTATAAGCAGGGCCAAGCCGGATTCGCGGTACTGGACATCTTGGCACAAAAGGACACACTCACCGGTCAGGGCATCATCCGCATCGAGGAAGAGCAGACCAACAATGAGACGGTGACCTTGGTGAACGCCAACTGAGCTTGTTCTCTCAGTGCTCCTCGAAGTAGGCCAATATCGCCTCTTTCATCAATCGTTCCTGTTCCGTCGCATCCAGTGCTGGAAGGTCCTTTATGCGCTCGAAGTGCGGCCAGCCGTCTGCATCGCGACCCAGTTCCTTGTAATAGCCGTATGGCGTGAGCAGCACAGAGATGGCCACGTGCATCAGGTTCACTTTTTCGTCCTTTTTGAATACGCGAGCGTGCTGCCCTAGTTCTTGGACACCAATAAGAAAAAGGATGCCATTGAGATCCAAGGGCATGCCGAAACGCTTCTCCATGTTCTTCAGGAGATCACGCCAACGCTTGTCGAAAGCCAGGTCCATATTGTCAGGTCAGGAATATAAGGGTGAGGTCGGACTTAATTCAATTGGCAGGCTCAGAGCTTCGTGTGCGGTAGAGGTCCGGGTCCACCGCAGCGGCCATGGCATCAGGATCCAGTTTGCCCCCAAGTAGTTCGTTCACCCGGCGCATTTCCGTCAAAGGGTCTGCGATAACGCAAGCATACGGCACATGGATCATCTCGACATTCGGATGGTTCGCCTGCCACGTTTCCGCTTTGGCCAGTTGCTTCTGGTATGCATCATGAAGACCCATTCGGAAAGCTTCCTTGGGACCTTTCTTGGAGCGACGGCCCAACATCTGGTCCTGCGAACCGAGCACCTCGTGGATATCGCGGTCCATGAAGACCACCCGGTAGCGAAAGCGTGGTGGTAGCATCGGTAGCAGTGGTGCCACCACCTTCACCACATGGCCCTTTGCAAGGGCAAGGAATCGTCCGTCCTTGGCCAAGCCCTTCACCGCGGAATGCTCCAAGTAGCCTTTCGGATTGCTCTCGTCCGGTGCGCGCTTTTCATCGGTAAAGGGCTTGGCTCCTCCCGCGACGAGCGCCTGCATCATCATCGAGGTTCCCGATCGGGGCAATCCGGACACGATGGTGATCACCTCTTCATCCGGGATGACATGTGCTGTCGATGTCAACTCCGCCGCTTCTTCCGGCCGGCCCAGGATCTCCAGTATTGCGGCGGAACGACGTCGGGCGCGCTCGATCCCGGGTGACATCCGCAGGCATACGGTGAAGGCTTGTAGGGCTTCTTCGTATTGCTGGAGGCGGAAATATGCCTCCCCCAAGTGGTAGTGGATATGCGGCATGTCGAACCGAAGCGCCAAGGCATCGTGCAAGTATCCGATCGCGGCCTCGGCATTGCCTCGCTTCATTTCGGAAACGCCAGCGCCATGAAGGGCACGCGGGTTTTGCGGATCATGCACCATGGCCTTTTGGAAAGCATTCAATGCGCTATCCCATTGGTCCATTTTCATCAGCACGTTGCCCTTGCGCAGTTGCACGACCTCGGACATGCCGGGGCGCGCCTCGAGTTGCTCCAGGATCGCCAAGGCGCGCGCAGTGTTCCCTTCTGCCAAGAACAGCGCGGACTCCAGCCCAAGCGTGGATGCGTCACGCAGGTAGGAACCGATGTCCGCACCTTCCGGTTTCGCTAGCTGCTCAGCACGTCGCTTTTCATGCGCCTTCTCCAACTCCGCTAGCACTTTCACATAGGTCGAACGGGCTTCGGACAACTCCAAAGAACCTAGCAACACACGGATCAGGTCGGTGCCGTAGCGCGTCTGGTCCGGCGCCTCATTGAAGAGATCGCGAAGCAGATCGCGGCCTTCACGGGCCTTGCCTCCGTCGATGTAGGCCTTGGCGAGGTAGTAGCGGTTCTCGCGCACGGTATGCATACTGGCCTTGTCGGGATCCTTACCGGGATCGTCGATATAGCCGAGCTCAACCAATTGTTCCAACGACTCGTGGTCCATCTCCGACAAGACCTCCTTTCCAGCATCTCGCGGATGCATGCCGCACTCCCCTTCCACATCCTCCCAAGAATCTATCACACGCAATTCGTGCGGCTCCTCGAACACATCGAGCAAAGGCTTGCCATCCATGTCGCGGGCCACTGGGAGATCGAACAGGGTGAGCAGGGTAGGCGTGATGTCCAGCAAGCTGGCACCATGGATGAGCGCATCCTTTTTTATGCCTGGTCCTTTCAAACAAAAGATACCGAACGGACTGTGCTCGCGTGCCGGCCCAGCAGGTTCCTTCGGCAGTGACTTCGGCCGCAGGTGGTCCGGGTGGAAACCGTGGTCGGAGATGAGCATCACCGTGGCATCATCGCCTGCCAACTCGAGTAAGCGCCCCAGCATCAGGTCATGGAAGCGATAGGCAGCCGTCATTACGCCCTTGTACAGTTCGTATTCGCGCTCTGGGATATGATCGCGACGCGGCGGATTGTACTTCATGAAGCCGTGCGCGAAATGGTCGATCGCATCGAAGTAGATGCAGGCCAGGTCCCATGGCTCGTGCTCCAGGATCCAGGTGCCTGCGGCCTGCACCGTGGAACAGTCAGCGATCACGCGCGCCAAATTCTCCAAACTCTTCTCCTTGTCCTGGTCCACTTTGGCAAAGTCAGGGACGAAGGGTGCGATGTGTGCTGCGGTGAGCTCCGCCGGGTGGATGCGTAGTGCCCCGAAATGCGCGTTCATGGACTCCGGATGCACAGTGCCCTTCCGCATTACCCAAGGCTCGTTCATCGGTCGGTTGGCACGCTGGTAAAAGTTGGAGACCATGATGCCATTGATGGGCTCCGCGGGATGGCTGGGCCACCAGCCCACTACATTCGTCTTTGCGCCTTCTTGAGTGAGGATGTTCCAAATGGCTTTCACCTTGCGGTGCACGTTGGTCACCGGTCGCACGGTCTTGCCGTCCGGGCCTACTTCAGTAAAGCCGAGAATACCATGCTTGTAGGGGCGCTTCCCTGTGGCGATGGATGTCCACAGCATTGGCGATAAGGGCGGATCCAAAGTGGCCATGCGACCGCGCACACCGCTGTTCACCATCCGCTCCAGGTTCGGCATCAGACCTTGGTCCATCAACGGGTCGATGGCCTTCCAGTCGGCCGCGTCCCAACCGACCACCAACACTTTGCACTTGTTCATTTCGAGAAGTGGCCTTCCATGTCCTTGGCGGCCGCGATGCGCTTCGCCCGCCATGCCATCAGGCCTTTATAACCCAGTGCCAACAGGGATAACGAGCCTTCGACCGGCACGTCGAACACCTTCCCATCCGGCGAGTGCAGGATCACATCCTCTGGATGCTTGGCCGCTTTGTTCCTTTTGTCCACTTCCGATATCGTTCCGGATTGGTCCGGGCCGGGTGCCGAAGCTAAGAACGACGGCTACCAACCTTAACAGGCGCTAAACTTGTAGCAATGAACGGCTTGGACTGGGTGCTGATCGCACTCTTGGGATTCAGCGCAGTGCGTGGCTTCTTCCGCGGCTTTGTGGTGGAGATCGCATCCTTGATCGCCGTTATCCTCGGCATCTGGATAGCTACCCGTTACAATGCACGCGTGGCGGCTTGGATCGGCTTGGATACGCACCAAGAGGTCATCTCCTTCATCATCATGTTCATTGGCGTCCTGATCATCGTTCACCTGCTCGCCAAGTTGGTGACCAAGGCGATGGACATGGCCATGCTGGGCCTGCCGAACAAGGTGGCGGGCACGCTCTTCGGCGCGTTGCGGGCAGCCTTCATCCTCAGCGTGGCGCTGAATATCCTGATGTCCCGCGTCGCGGTTTCCGGGGTCGTCTCCAAGCAAACGCTGGAGGGCTCGAAACTCTACCAACCCTTGCGCGCGTTCGCGCCCTTCATCATTCCCGCTTTGAGGGACAGCCGTTGGGTGCAGGAAGCTATTGATGCGGTGAAGAAACGGACCGGGGAGGAAGAGGGCGCGGCAGAGTGATCAGTGGCGCTACAAAGGCTTAGGCGATCGGTTGATCGGAATCATTTCGCATGCGATCCTTCCGATCAACCCGGAGATGTATCCGCGGCATTGGAGGAGAAGGATTTCGCGAATTCCTTGTTTAGGAATTAAAGAACTTGAGGTCACATTTTGTCAACTCAGGTCTTCGTTGCGCGCGCGATGCGTCTAATGGTCTTTGCGTACTTTCTAAATGTCCTTCACTCATCTGATGAAGTTCTAGACCTCACGAATAAGCATGGGAATGCTCAAAGCCTCAATCCCCCTCTTCCAATTGGAAGATCGCATTGACCGTCGCCTTGAAGACCTGAGCTATTTTTATGGCAAGCACGGTCGAGGGCACATACCTCCCGGCTTCAATTGAATTGATGGTTTGACGGGATACACCAACTCGATCCGCCAAGTCCTGTTGCGTGAGATCCAGTTTGGCCCTCTCCACTTTCAAGCTGTTCTTCATCGCAGCTTCCTCTTCTGAAGGTAGTACACGATCAAATACACAACGAGCATCTGTACTACCACTTCTTGGCCGGTCAAGCCGGTAATTGGGTCATTGGAGATCAAGTCAATGATCGGACGTATGATAACGATCAGCACGCCAAAAATGAATGCGAATGCCATGGTCTTTATCTTAATCGATGAGATCATTTCATCCTCAACCTTGTCCTTTGCCAACGCGATGAGCAGCAGCCCAATAATGAGGACGTTCATAGTAAATACGTTGAAGAGGTCCTTCGTGTGTTGCGCCGCTTCCGGGTTCCATGTCTTCAACAAGACAACAGCAGCCACTACCATGACGATCACCGCAAGGCCGATCTTCTTGAAGTAGTTGGGGATACCACGTTGCTTAGGGGTGTTTTGCGTGTTCATTGGAGTCAAGTTTTTTTGTCTTTATGGCGATTGTCGTTTACACTTTCCAAAGGACCGAATGTCTGCGGTCGTAGCCGCTGCTTACTCGCCACGGATCACCCCACATCTTATGCAGTGGACCTTTCCCGGAGTGTATTGGTCTACAGTGCATCGCACCCTTCGGTTGTGTGAGAACCAGCTTAGCCCCCTCGACCTTCAACACGTTCTTCATCTCACCCTTCTCTTCTGCAAGTAGTATCTGAATAAATAGACAAATAGCATGGCCAAGACGATCTCATGTGCGCTCATATCGGGTTCAGGATCATTGAAGGCAATATCAACAAGTGACCTTATGATCACATAGCCCACTGGAAATAGGAATGCCCCCGCCATTGACCGAATCCGTATAGCTATAATCATTTCGTCCTCAATTTTGTCCTTTGCCAATGCAATCAACAGAAGCCCTATGATGAAAGCATTCAGCGTAAGTTCATGGAATAGGTGCTTCGTGTGTTGGGCCATGTCGATGTTTCTTGTCTTGACCAAGACAATTGGAGCAACGGCCAAGACCGTAACGGCAATGCCTATCTTCTTAAAGTACGTAGGCAGTTGCCGAGGGCTTCTTGTGGTCTCCATAGGGTAAAGGGTGCTTGTCCTTATGACAAACATACTTTACATCGCTCAAATGACCAAATTCCCGAATTCGCACACGCTCCTAACTCAAGCAACCACCCGGCATTTTGCCTTGTGCGAGAATCGAAAATCGGTTCCGCAGTCGCACCTTGATCACTCCTCCACCGCCGCGATCCCCGGCAGCACCTTGCCTTCGAGGTATTCCAGCATGGCGCCGCCGCCGGTGCTCACGTAGCTGATCTTATCGGCGAGGCCGAACTGGTTCACCGCCGCCACGCTGTCGCCGCCGCCCACTAAGGAGTAGGCGCCGTATTCGGTGGCATCGGCCACAGCCTCTGCGATGGCGCGGGTACCCTTCTGGAAGCTCGGCATCTCGAACACACCCATCGGTCCGTTCCAGAGGATGGTCTTGGCGCGTTTCACCACAGCGCTGAAGGCCTTGATCGACTCCGGCCCGATGTCCAGGCCCATCCATCCGTCCGGGATGGCGTTGGCGGGGCAGATGTCCGTGTTGGCCGTATCCGCGAAGGCATCCGCGACAACGGCATCGCTGGGCAGATAGAGCATCACGCCCTTCTCCTGCGCAGCTGCGAGGATGTTGGTGGCCGTTTCGAGGTGGTCTTCCTCCACAAGCGAGGCGCCCACCTTTCCGCCTTGCGCCTTGATGAAGGTGAAAGCCATGCCGCCACCGATGATCACTTCGTCGCACTTGTCCAGCAGGTGCTGCAGCACCTCGATCTTGCTGCTCACCTTGGCGCCGCCCACGATGGCGATGAGTGGCTTCTTCGGCTGGCTGAGCACTTTGCCGAGGCTGTTCAACTCCCCAGCGATGAGGTAGCCGAAGAGCTTCGCATCCGGGAAATACTTCGCAACGACGGTGGTACTGGCGTGCGCGCGGTGCGCGGTGCCGAAAGCGTCGTTCACATAGACATCGCCGAGCTTGGAGAGCGCCTTGCTGAAGGCCTCATCACCCTTCTCCTCCTCGGGATGGAAGCGGAGGTTTTCCAACAATAGCACTTGGCCGGGCTTCAACGCAGCGGCTTTTGCCTGGGCGTCCTTACCGATGGAGTCAGTAGCGAATTGCACGGGCACACCGAGCAGGTCTTCGAGGTGCTTTGCAACGGGCTTCAGGCTCATAGCAGGGTTCACCTTGCCCTTGGGCCGACCGAGGTGGCTCATCAGGATCACGCTGCCGCCGTCCTTCAAGATCTTCTTCACCGTGGGCACGATGGCCTTGGTGCGGTTGTCGTCGGTGACATTAAAATGTGCGTCGAGCGGCACGTTCAGGTCCACGCGCACGAGGGCCTTGCGGCCTTTGAAGTCGAAACTGTCCATGGTATGCATGGCGCGAAATTACCTCTGAGGGAATGCTTTTAACCGCAAAGGGCTCGGAGGGCGCAAAGAAGAAGAATGCCCCTCACCCCCTGCCCCTTTCCCGAGGAGAGGGGAGAATGCAACCACCGTGTAATTCATCGATCGGGATATGCATCGGCTTTCGTCGGAAGGAGTGCATTATCGGCGCCCATCAGCGCAATCGGTGGTTCTCCCTTACCTGCATTATCGGCGTTCATCGGCGTAATCGGCGGTTCTCTTCCTCAACCTCTGCGACCATCCCTGCCTAAACTTGCATCGTGCAATTCAGCAAGATCATCGGGCATGCGGCGTTGAAGGCGCGGCTCATCGGTAACATCCGGGAGGGCCGCGTGGCGCATGCGCAGTTCGTCCTCGGGCCGCGCGGCAGCGGCGTGCTTCCCTTGGCCTTGGCCTATGCGACCTATCTGCTCTGTCAGTATCCCGGCGAGGGCGACAGCTGCGGTCGTTGCCCATCCTGCCAGATGATGGCCAAGCTCGCGCATCCCGACCTCAACCTCGCCTTTCCGATCTTCCTCAGCAAAGACGTCAAGACCTGCGAATCCTTTCTTCCGGAATGGCGCGCGGCTGTGCTGGAGCAGCCCTACTTGGACGATGAGACGTGGCGCTTGCGGCTCACCGGCGAGAACAAACAGTTGCGTATGGGCGTGGACATCGCGGCGGAGATGATGCGGAAGCTCAGCCTCAAATCCTACCAAGGCGGATGGAAGGTGATGCTGGTGTGGCTGCCGGGCACGATGAACCTGGAGGCTGCCAACAAGCTTTTGAAAGGCCTTGAAGAGCCGGAGCCGAAGACGGTCTTCCTGCTGGTGGATTCCTCGAACGACCGCATCCTGCCCACGATCCTCAGCCGCACGCAACTGGTAAAAGTGGCTGCACCCGATCCCGGCGAAGTGGCATCGGCGTTACGTGAACGCTATCCCGAACTGACGCTTGAGCAAGCGCATGGCATCGCGGCGCGCAGCGAGGGCGACCTGTTGGAGGCCTTCGCCATGGCCGAGGGACGCGAGGAGGAGCTCTTCGTCTTCTTCCGCGATTGGCTGCGTGCCTGCTACGCGAACAAGGTGGCCGAAACCGTGGAGTACGGCGATTACTTCGCCAAGATGGGCCGCGAGCAGCAGAAGGGGCTGATGACCTACGCGCTCTACCTTATCCGCCAGTGCATGCTCCAATGGCAGGACGCGCCGCAGCTCGTGCGGGCTTTCGGCGAGGAGATGGACTTCGTAAAAAAGTTCAGCGCGTTGCTCAACGCGAGCAATGTCGATGGCATCCGCCGTGAACTGGAGACGGCACATGCTCACCTTGAGCGCAACGCGAATCCAAAGGTGCTCTTCCTCGACCTGAGCTACCGCATGGGTGCGCTGTTGCGGACGAAGGAGACGGTCGTGTGAAGCCCATGTGATTGGTGATAAGCGATTTGTGATAGGCGCTACCGACAGCGTCTGCATTCTGGGGCTTATGCTACACCGCTTAGGTCTTCCTACCGAAAAGTTAACCTGCATCTATTGGTTAAAGCTCGTTGGCGCGGTTGCCGCCCTGCTCCGTCCCCCGCTATCTTCGCGCCACATGTCCTGTACCAGTTGTGCGAAAGGTGCCGACGGCAAGCCCGCCGGATGTAAGAGCAATGGCTTCTGCAGCAGCAGCAGCTGCAACAAGCTCGATGTCTTTGATTGGCTCGCTGGCGTCCCGCTTCCCGGTGGCCAATCGCCATTCGATGCGGTGGAGGTGCGCTTCAAGAACACGCGCAAGTCCTTCTATCGTAATGCCAACGCGTTCTCCCTGATACCGGGCGACCTGGTGACGGTGGAATCCAGCCCCGGATACGATGTGGGCATGGTGAGCCTCGCCGGCGAATTGGTGCGCGCGCAGATGCAGCGGAAGGGTTCCGGCACAGACACCTACGAGCTCCGCAAAGTGATCCGCAAGAGCAGCCAAGCGGACATCGACACATGGCATGCCGCGCGCAAACTGGAGGATGAAACGATGTTCGCCGCCCGAGGCATTTGCCACGAGATGCGGCTGGATATGAAGGTGAGCGATGTGGAATACCAAGGCGACGGCACGCGCGCCACGTTCTACTACACCTCGGAGGACCGCATCGATTTCCGCGACCTCATCCGCAAGCTGTCGGACCGCTTCCACGTCCGCGTGGACCTGAAGCAGATCGGTGCACGGCAGGAGGCGGGCCGCATCGGTGGCATCGGCAGTTGCGGCCGTGAATTGTGCTGCAGCACTTGGCTCACCGATCTGCGGAGCGTAACCACCAGCGCCGCACGCTATCAGCAACTGGCACTGAACCCACAGAAGCTGGCCGGCCAATGCGGCAAGCTGAAGTGCTGCCTGAACTACGAGTTGGACATGTACATCGAGGCGATCAAAAGCTATCCCTCGGCCAACGCCAAGTTGAAGACCAAGCAGGGCACGGGCGTTCACATGAAGACGGACATCTTCGGCGAGAAGATGTGGTACTTCTTCAAGCGGCCCGGCGAGGCTTCAGCCATCGCGGGCTTTCCGATAGATACCGTGCGCGACATCCTCGCGCAGAACAAGGAAGGCGTCGAGCCGGAGGTGGACCTGCACATGGCAGATGCCCCGGAACCCGAGGCCGTGGAGACGAAACACACGGACTACGGGAACGTGATCGACGGCGCGGAAGACCTTTCCCGCTTCGACAACAAGTTGAAGAGCGGCAGCAAAAAGCGCGGCCGTGGTGGCAAAAAGCATTCGACTCATAGTGGCGGACCGAGCGCCGGTGGTGAAGGCCAGCCCCGGACCGCAAGGCCCGAACGCCGTCGCCGTGACGATGGCCGCCAACCTCGACGTGAGGGCGAGCAGAAGCCACGTCCCGCGAATCAGGGTCCACGGCCAGAAGGTGGTGCACAAGCATCGGGCGGTGACAGACCTGCTGGTGAGCGTCGTGGTCGTGACCGCAGCGATCGCCGTCGTAAAGGCCCTCGTCCGAACAGACCTCCTCAAGGTGGCGGAGGCAATACCCCTGCTGGCGCGTGAAGACGAACAGTATCCTGATGTTCCTGCTCCTGCTGCTGTTGGGCGGCTGCGCGGACAACGTGGTGTTCCAATCCGACGCCGAGGTACCCGGCGGCGTTTGGGACCGGAATTGGAAACCTTCCTTCACGTTCGACATCGCAGATACCACCAGCCAGCGTGACATCTACTTGGACATCCGCCACACGGGCGATTATCCCTTCAGCAACATCTACATCTTCGCGAAGCTGAACGACCCGCGGGGCAACTCCCTCACGGACACCGTGGAATGCAAACTGGCCGACCCCACTGGACGCTGGTACGGCAAGGGAACGGGCTTCATCTTCAGCGACCGCTTCCAGGCGCACGTCCTGTATCGCATCCACAACAGATTTCCGCATACCGGCCGTTATACGTTCACTTTGGAGCAGGCCATGCGCACGGATAAGTTGAACGGCGTCATTGACGTTGGCGTAAGCGTGGAGGAGGCCCAAGCGCATCGCTGATCGATCGGGAATGGCAACGAAGAAGGGTGACACGAAGAATAACGACCGCAAGCGGAGCCGCTGGTTCGCATTGTGGTGGCTCGTCGTGCTCGGGCCCGTGATCGGCCTGTTGACGATGCTGCTACTCGCCGCGAACAGCAAGGGTCTGCCCAGCACAAGTGAATTGCAGAATCCGCGCAGCGACCTCGCCACGGCGGTGCTTTTCAGCGACGGCTCCATCATGGGCCAGTACTACCG
>JBEPUG010000095.1:0-13534 GCA_041691695.1 Flavobacteriales bacterium | reverse complement strand
GTGTATAAGAGACAGGAGGAGCCCTCTTCCTTCACCCTGCCCGCTGGCACCTTGGCGACCGCCATCAACAAGACCATCTTCGCCACTGGCAACGATGACCTGCGCCCGGTGATGAGCGGCATCTTCTTCGAGCTCTCCGATGACGCCGTACGCTTCGTGGCCACCGATGCCCACAAATTGGTGCGCTATACCCGCAGCGACATCAAGTCACCGAAGACCGCCAGCTTCATCGTACCGAAGAAGCCCTTGAACCTGCTGAAGAATTCGCTCGGTGGAACCAACGCTGAAGTGACCGTGGAGTTCAATGAGAACAATGCCTCCTTCACCTTCGACAACGTGCGCGTGGTGTGCCGCCTCATCGACGGCAAGTATCCGAACTACGAGGCGGTGATCCCCAAGCAGAACCCGAACAAGCTTACCATAGACCGCCAGAGTTTCCTCAATTCCATCCGGCGCGTGGCGCTCTTCAGCAACAAGACCACGCATCAAGTGCGCATGAATATCGCTGGAAGCCAGCTCGCGGTGAGCGCCGAGGACCTCGACTTCGCCAACGAGGCCAACGAGAAACTCACTTGCGGTTACGAGGGCGAGGACATGACGATCGGCTTCAACTCCCGCTTCCTCATGGACATGCTGACCAATCTGGACAGCGAGCACGTGGTGATGGAAATGAGCGCGCCCAACCGCGCAGGCATCCTGCTCCCCAGCGAAGGCAGCGAGCACGGCGAGGATGTACTGATGCTGGTGATGCCAGTGATGCTCAATAATTGATCGGCACGGCCTTCGCACGGGCGGTACGCATGAAAAAGCTCCACTTCCCACTGATCGCACTCGCCTTGGGCATTATGCTCAGCGCGAGCAAATGTTCAAGCACCAACGGCATGAGCACCGACGCGATGACCGCACTGAAACAAGGAGGCAAGTGGACCCTGTCCACCTTGAACAGCAAGGAACTAAAGCTTCCAGAGGGCATGGAAGAGACGCCTTATATCGCGGTGGACAGCATAACTGGTCGGCTCTCCGGCTTTGCAGGTTGCAACCACATGATGGGTACGGTGGAGGTCAAAGGCGATTCCATTTCCTTCCCCGCGCTGGCCTCTACGCGTATGTATTGTGAAGGACGACAGCAACTGGAGGACAGCTTCATGGCCGCGTTGCGTGATGCGTCCACCTTCACGTTGAAAGGCGATCGCCTCACTCTGCTCAACGCGGGGCAAGAGCTGGCGGTGCTGCAGCACGAGAAGTAGGCGCTCCGTGATCAGAAGATCAGACAATTAGACGATCGCTTGGCCGTTCCGAGATCGCTTCAACGAGGCGGTCCGCGATGGCGTGGTGATGGTGATCGCTCTGCCCTGCGATCAGTCTACGGCGCCTGCTTTTATGAAAAATGAACGATTTGATCGCTGAATTCCTGCGCGCCTCAGCGGCCTTCCCTCCCTCTCCTCCATTACCTCCATTACCACTATTACCTCCCCTTCTCCTTCTGTACCTAGCTCTCCACCTGCCTGTGTGGTGTAAAACTCTTCACCTCCCAAAGGCGTAGTTCAAACCACCGGACAAGCACAGGTCCCAAGCCTGCACGCCTTTGTGATCCACGAGGATCGAATTGAAAGTGCGGGAGACCCGGGCGCCTAGATCCAGCCCGAAGTGCTTGCCGAGCGGGGCCGTATAGTGCATCTGCATCGTCAATGCTGCCAGTGTATTGGCGAGCAGGTATTCAGCGGAACCCTCGACCTCATGCTCGCCGGAGGATCCATCAGGATCCATACTCCATGACTTGCTGTGGCCATTCATGTGCGAATGCAAGAGGAAGTAGAACGAAGGTCCTACGGAAAAGCGGAAACGTCCATTCGCTGAAAGGGACCACCACGGCGCGAGATGCAGTTCGGCACCTAAGCTCGCCACCGCAAGCGTATCCTGTGTGCCGCTACCCAAGCCACCTTGAGTGTCCGTCATGGTAAAGTCCCGATGCTGCAAGCTGCCCTCAACCAGAAAGCCCGAATGCGCACCTACCTTATTCTTCCAGGGGACGATGAATGCGGCACCGACATTCCATCCGTTCCACCCATCCGTTACATCTGCTCGCGTATGCGGATCATTCACTGATGCCTCGTAACCCACGTACACCGGACCAGCATACAGCGTTAACGAACTCTGCGCGGATAGCGATGCGGCAAGGCTGAATGCGGTGGTAAGCAGCACGATCCGTTGAGTGGGCATGGGAAAGGCTTTGCGTGGATAAAGAGGAACGCTCGGTGGTGTTGTGGGAATTGGCACTTTCAAATCTAGATGATATGCAGTGCTTGCAGGAGAAGCAAGATGCGATCTATAAAGCTTGGCCCCGACGAGATCGTTTCACCGAGGCGGTTCGTGATGACGGCGCCGGGTTCGCTATTCCCACGGATAGGTGCTGCTGGTGCGCGAAGGATCGTACATCGGATCCGGTGGTAGTTCGGGAGGCACACCCTGCGGTTTGGGCTGCTCATCGCCGGGGTCGCTGTCGGCCAGTGCTATTAGATCCTCCTCCTCCGGTCCGTCCACATAGATGCGCGGCGGCGGCACATGCGCGGGTGGCACCGCGCGATACCACCACGCCATAAGGATGCCCACCAAGGCGCCGAAGAGATGGCTCTCCCAACTGACGCCCGGTTCGAGCGGCAGCACGCCCCACACCATACTGCCATAAAGGAAGACCACGATGAGCGAGACCGCCATAAGCGCGATCCGCCGACGGAAGAGCCCGCTGAAAAAGAGAAAGCCGGCCAGCGAATAGACCATGCCACTGGCACCGATGTGATGGGCCTCCCGACCCATCGCCCAAACCCATAGCCCAGTGGCGAACCAACTTACCAACACCACGCGACCGCTGGCTTTTGGATAAAAGTAGACCGTGAGCCAGCCCAACACCAGCAAGGGCAAGCTGTTGCTGAGCAAATGGGTTATGCCTCCATGGATGAAGGGCGAGAATACGATGCCGCGCAGGCCGATCAACGTGCGAGGGAAAATGCCGAATCGCGCCAACCCGAGTTGGAAGACCATGTCGAAGCCCAACACCACCCACATGAATGCGAGCACCAAGGCTGGTGGCCACAGTGCCGTAAGCATCCGCCTCCGATCGTGGTCGATAGGTCCGGGCATGATCTCCGCCATGGTGGCGCAAGTTCACGAACTTCGGGCCGCGTTCCGTTTCGGCCACGGTGGCAGAAGAGGCGACGGACACAACGACCGAAAGGGTCTCGATCGAACCTTTCGCCCGAAGGAGCATCCAAGGAACGACACGATCACCATGCGCAACACAGCCCTTCTCGTCACTATATCACTATTGATGCCGCTCACGCGTTGCGTTGCGCAATCGCCCTATTTCCCGCCATTGACAGGCAATACGTGGGCGACCACCGATCCCGCGACCCTCGGTTGGTGCCCCGACCGGATCGATTCGCTCTATGCCTTCCTGGATACGCACAACACCAAGGGTTTCATCGTGCTGAAGGATGGTCACATCGTTCTGGAACACTACGGAGGCACGTTCACGCAGGACAGCCTTTGGTACTGGGCCAGCGCTGGTAAGACGTTGACGAGCCTGCTCACCGGTATCGCGCAGGACCAAGGTTACCTCGACATCAATGTGAGCACTGACAACTATCTCGGAACGGGCTGGAGCGCCGAGCCGCCGGACAATGAGGCACTGATCACCTTGCTGGATCAATTGACGATGACCACCGGGCTGGACGATGGCGTACCAGAGAACGACTGCACCTTGGACAGCTGCCTTCAATACCTAGCGGACGCTGGCACCCGCTGGGCATACCACAACGCGCCCTATACCCTTCTCGAACCCGTGATCAGCGCGGCAACGGGGCAGAGTTTCAGTAGCTATTTCAACCAACAGCTACGCGATCCGATCGGCATGAATGGGGCTTGGCTTTATAACGGCTACAACCATGTCTACTACAGCAATGTGCGCAGCATGGCACGCTATGGCCTGCTCGCGCTGAACGGTTTCGTTTGGGATAGCGATACCATCATCCACGATCAAGGCTACGTCTATGCCATGACGCATCCCTCGCAAACACTGAACAACTCGTACGGCTACCTCTGGTGGCTGAACGGCCAGAGCAGCTTCATGCTGCCTTCCTTGCAATTCGTCTTTCCGGGGCCACTAATGCCGGATGCCCCTTCGGACATGTTCAATGGCTTGGGCAAGAACGACCAGTTGCTCAACGTGGTGCCCAGCCAAGGACTGGTGCTGGTGCGCATGGGCAATGCGGCCGAGAGCACGAACGAGGTGTCGGCGACCTTCGATAATGAGATCTGGCAATACATGAATGCCCTCTCCTGCAATTCGGGCATCGCGGAACCAACAGTTTCCGGCAAACTGAGCATCTATCCAGATCCCTGCACGGACATGGCACAGCTGGAACTGCCAGCTGGGAGCGGCAAAGTGAAGGTCAGCTTGGTCGATGCGATGGGCCGGATCGTGCTTTTCCCGAAGGATCCGCTTCACTTGAATGTGGCCGCGCTGCCTACTGGCATGTACACCGTTCGGGCCGTCTGCGGCGGTTCCGTATTCATTGGAAGGCTCATCAAGGAATAGACATTTTGCCCAATGCGGCACGCGGCTATATTTGCGGCCCCTTGCCCAGGTGGTGAAATTGGTAGACACGCACGCTTGAGGGGCGTGTGGCCGAAAGGCTATGCTGGTTCGAGTCCAGTCCTGGGCACTGAAAATGCTAAAAAGCCTCCGCAAAAGCGGGGGCTTTTTCGTTCCCTGCTTAGATAGGAACGGGAATAGCGAGAATTTTATCCCGGACCGCACGAAGTGACGATCCAGGAGATCCGGTCCTAGCTGCTGAAATTGCCCAAAGACCCACGAAATGAGGGATTGCGTTTTCACGACAGGCAGCCGACTGGACCTGTCCTTGGCTAAGCGATGCCTTTCCGGCCAACTCGCTCATCCATTCCACGTAGACCGCCTCGGCCGCCCCCTCTTCAACCTTCCGAAAGCACAGTTAATATTGTCGCATGCCGCGCAGCGCAACAGCACCCAACCCCGATCGGCTGGCTACATTTCCTTCAGGCTGGTGGCGCTTCTTCCCCGCGCTGGACAGCTTGCGGAAATACAGCCTTTCAGCTGCGCGGGCTGATCTGATCGCAGGCCTCTCAGTGGCCACGGTGGCCGTACCGCAGGGGATGGCCTATGCACTGGTGGCAGGTGTACCGGTAGAATACGGTTTGTATACGGCTATCGTGATGGCCGCAATAGGTGCCTTCTTCGCTAGCAGTAGGGAGCTGATCAACGGTCCGACCAACGCCATCTCCATAGCCGTGCTCTCCGCATTGGCAACAGTGACCGTAACAACGGACAAGGTAGAGGCCGTCATTCTGCTGACCTTGCTCATCGGCTGCATACAAGTGGCGATAGCCCTGTTCCGTATTGGTGACCTCACGCGCTACATCTCACATTCAGTAATCGTGGGCTTCACTGTAGGCGCCTCGATCCTGTTGATCCTGGACCAAACGAAGAATATCATCGGTACACATTATATCGCAGGGACGCACGAGCACTTCATCATGCGTTTTTGGGGGAGCATCGCGGAAGGCGGCCCAGTGGACATGCATACACTTTGGGTAGGGATCGGTTCCATTGCGCTACTCTTGTTCCTTCGCGCTGCGAAGCACAAGGTGGGATGGACGAGATTCCCCGAATTACTCTTCACGGTCATCTTGATCTCCTTGGTTGCTTGGTATGCGGGCGCTGCGGATGTGGCAGTGGTGGGGACCATTCCTGCAAAACTTCCGCATTTTGCATTGCCTGCACTGAACCGCTGGCAGATCAGCGAGCTCGCTCCTTCGGCCTTGGCGATCGCCACGTTAGGTCTCTTGGAGGCTATCGCAATGTCAAAAAGCATCGCTGCCAAAAATGGCCAGCGGCTGGACCTCAACCAGATCTGCCTGTCAGAAGGATTGGCCAACGTGGGCGGCGGCTTCTTTCGGTGCATTCCGGGATCCGGTTCGCTGACCCGTTCTGCGATCAACGTGCAGGCTGGTGCCGTGACACAGTGGGCCGGGATCTTTTCCGCCGGCACAGTGGCCGTGATCGTACTACTCTTCGCTCCCTATGCCCAGTTCATACCCAAAGCCTGTCTCGGGGGCATTCTTCTGGTTACGGGGGTGCGCATGATAGATCCCAAGTCCTTGATCTATCACCTGAGGGCTTCTAAGTTCGATGCCGGCATCGTCTTGGCCACTGCATTTTCCGCCGTTTTCATTTCGATCGAATTCTGTGTGTTGATCGGCGTCTTTCTCTCCTTCATGCTGGCGGTGCCTCGCGCGGGACGCATGCTGCTCACGGAATTCAGCATTACGGGGGGGCGGAATATCGCCGAACGCATGCCCGAGGATCCCGTCTGTTCCCGCATCGTGATGTTCGGCTTGGAGGGCGAGTTGTTCTTTGGCAGCGCACCCACGCTGGAAGGACACTTCCGCACGATCGAGGCTAGGCTCCAAGACAATACACGCGTGCTGTTGCTTCGTCTAAAGCGTGTGCGGAATCCGGACGCGGTATGCATGCATTTGATCGCGCAATTCGCCGACCGGATGAGTGAACGCGGCGTGGCCGTGATGATCTGCGGCGTGCGCGATGATCTCTATGAGGCCATGTTGCGAACGGATTTCGACATGCACGCGCATGAAGTGTTCCGCGAGCAGAAGGTCCGCTTTGACAGCACCAAGATGGCAGTTCGTCGCGCCTACGAGCTGCTGGGCAGCGATGTCTGCGACCATTGCACGCATGTGGCAGGTCAGCGCTGAACCGCTATCCTATCGCATTGGTATTGACCGTGCTTACCCGTGATGATACCCCGTCCCCTTCAAAATACTGAGCGCTCGATAAAGCTGCTCTGCAAACAACACGCGCACGAGCTGGTGCGGGAAGACCATGGGCGAAAGTGAAAGGACCAGATCGGCCCGTTGGCGCAGGTCATCCGTCATGCCGTATGCCCCACCGATGACGAAGGCGATGTCCCGCACGCCTTGGTCGCGCCAGGTGCCGATGCGCTGCGCGAACTGCGGGCTGGTGAGCAAACCGCCTCGCTCATCGAGAACCACCACCCGCTCGCCTTGGCGCAAAGCAGCGAGGATGCGCTCACTTTCAGTGCGCTGCTGCCAGGCAGGCTCCCCCTTCCCTGCATCTGGGATCAACACCTCCTCGAGCCCTTCCATGCGCCGGATGCGGTCGAGATAGTGCGTCAGGCCATCGGCGACATGGCCGCGCTCAGAACGGCCTACGAGGATCAAGCGGATCCGCATGTGCGCATGGTTGTTCGTAAGATCATGGGTTGGATATGCCGCGATGTGGCCCGTTCTTTGTAAAATTCGTTGTTATCTACCGTACAGCCATGAAACGAGCACTCCTTCTTCTGGTATTGGCCATGTCATTTATCGGCCTTCGCGCGCAAAGCGACGTGAAGGACCAGGTCATTTCGTCCCTTGGATCGGGCAATGCATCAGCCGTGGCGGGCCAGATGGTGGCCAATGTGGACATGACGCTGCCGGGCACGAGCGATTATTACAGCAAGGCGCAGGCCGAGCAGATCCTGCGTAAATTCTTCGATCAGCATCCTGCCAAGGGGCTGAGCATCGAGCATGAGGGAAACAGCCAAGGCGGTGACAGCTATTACATCGGCACGCTGCACACCGCCAGTGGGGATTTCCGGGTCACGTTCTTCCTGAAGAAGGTCGGCGCTTCCTTCCAAGTGAAGCAGCTGCGCATCGAAACGAACAAGGCCGACCGCTAATGCTGCCTACCGGGACCGAGGCCTTGATCGACAGGTCCTTTGCTGAGGATGTTGGTGAGGGCGACCACACTTCGCTTTCCACCATTCCTGCTGATGCCAAGGGCGCGGCCCATTTGCTGATCAAGGCGAACGGCGTGCTGGCCGGCGTGGAATTGGCCCAGGCCATCTGTTCGCGAATGGACAAAAGCTTGAATCTGCGCGTGATGATCCGTGATGGCGCGCGCGTGACCCCGGGCGACGTCGCCTTCACGCTGGATGGTCCTTCTCGGAGTATCCTCTTGGTGGAGCGTGTATTGTTGAACTTCATGCAGCGCATGAGCGGCATCGCCACCTTGACGCATGCCTTCACTGACGCGGTGGCCGGTACCAAGTGCCGCATCTTGGACACGCGCAAGACCACGCCCGGCATGCGCGACATCGAAAAGTGGGCGGTGCGCATCGGCGGAGGCATGAACCATCGCTTCGGTCTGTACGACATGATGATGATCAAGGATAATCACGCGGACTTCGCCGGGGGTATTCCGCAAGCCATCACGAGCGCGCTGGACTATCAGCGTGAACACGGAATGTCCATTCCCATAGAGGTGGAGACACGCAATTTGGCCGAGGTGCGGCAAGTGTTGAAGGCAGGCGGGGTGCAGCGCATCATGCTGGACAATTACAGCCCGGCCGACCTTCGCAAAGCGGTGCAGTTGATCGCCGGCAAGTTTGAGACGGAGGCCAGCGGCGGTATCACGTTGGAAACGGTACGGTCCTATGCGGACTGCGGCGTGGACTTTATCTCCGTGGGCGCCCTCACCCACTCCGCCACGAGCTTGGACATGAGCTTGAAAGCCATGGGCTGATGGCGGGAAAATTCGTCCGTCGCCTCCTGTATTCACGCACCAATCGCCGGGTGATCGGCTGGGCGCAACAGGTGGTGCTGCCTGGATTCGCAGGCTTCAGTCTCTTTCACATCTCACGCTTCTTCTTCCACGCGCTCTTCCAAGGCAATCTCATCAATCGAGCTGCTGCCATCGCATACCGGCTCTTCGTCTCGCTCTTCCCCGCGATCATCGTGCTGCTTACGCTGATCCCCTTCATCCCCGTCCCCAACTTCCAAGAGAAACTGCTGGGGACTTTCCACACCATGCTTCCCGGGGAAGTCTACCACTTCATCGAGGGCCTGCTGCATGACCTGTTGATCCGACGCCATCCCACACTGCTCAGCATCAGCTTCGTGGGCGGGCTCTTCTTGGCCAGCAACAGCGTGAACGCGATCCTGCAAGGCTTCCGTGCCAGCACATTCGTCACCGATTGGTATCGGCCGTGGAAGCAGCGGCTGGTCAGCCTGCTCCTGATGTTCCTGCTTAGTATGCTGGGCATCACCGCCACTGCCGTGCTCACCATCAGTTCATGGGGGCGTTCGTTGATCCACTCGAACGACCATGCGCTGCACCTGCTGGAAAGCGTCGGTTTCGGGATCTTGCGCTGGGCCGTCTCCGTGATGTTGATCCTGGTGGCCATCGCCTTGCTGTATCGTGCGGGTACTCCCGGCAAGCGCAAGTTCCACCTCGTGACACCCGGTGCAGCATTGGCCCTGGTGCTCGTGTTCATCCTCTCCCGTGCCCTCGCCTTCGTCTTCACCTACGTCACCGACTACAACGCGCTTTACGGTTCCATCGGAGTGATCCTGGCCGTGCAGATCTGGCTCTATTTCAACATGATCGTGCTCTTGATCGGCTACGAGTTGAACGCCAGCATCGCCAAAGCCCGCAGCGAACACCGGAGCAGCTTGCGCCTCGTGGAGGAGAGTTGATCCGCCGGAAGGGATAATTTGCGCCCTCCCCGGTGAGGTCTGAAAATGCGCCTGACCGGAAGTGACCATGAGGAAACATTCCGCCTTGCTCGCCATTGCCATCGCATCTTCCGCATTCGCGCAACGCTTCGATGCGCTGCATCCGCCGGACACCTTCCGCCATGCGGACAACCCCTACTATTGGAAGAACGACCCGCCCTACCCCGGCTACTGGCAACAGGACGTGCACTACGACATGAACGCGCGGTTGGACGAGGTGCATGACCTGATCAACGGAACCATCGACCTCACCTACTGGAACAACTCGCCGGACACGTTGCGCGAGGTCTTCTTCCACCTCTATGCCAACGCCGCCAAGCCCCGCAGCTACATGGAGCAATTGGGCCCCGACAACCGGGCACGAGGCACCTCCGCAAAGGAGGACACTGCGCACGGAACGGATGTGCTGAGCATGACGGTGGATGGCGTGACAGTTCAACGCGAAGTGGACAACACCATCATGAAGGTGACCTTGCCCGCACCATTGTTGCCCAACAGCAAGACGACCTTCCACTACACCTTCGTCACGCACTGGGGCGGCATGGAGCGGATGAAGCTCTTCAAGGCCTGGGGCTATAAGCACTTCGACGGCACGCAGTGGTATCCGCGGCTGAGCGTATACGACCGCAAATTCGGCTGGGACACACAACAGCACCTTGGCCACGAGTTCTATGGCGATTTCGGCGGATTTGATGTTGCACTCGATATGCCGAACGATATGGTGGTGGAGGCAACAGGTTGGTTGCAGAACCCCAATGAAGTGATGCCACCCGAACTAAGGAAGAAGCTGGACATCGCCAACTTCAAGGACAAACCTTGGGACTCACCGCCTTCGGTGATCACGCCCTACCAGCCGGGTGTGCGTAAGGTGTGGAAGTACCATGCTGAGAATGTGCATGACTTCGCCTTCACCGCAGATCCAACTTATCGTATCGGCGAAGCCGAATGGAACGGCATCAAGTGCATCTCAATGGCTGAGGAGCCGCACGCCAGCAAATGGCAGAATGCCGCCGAGTATGCCGCGAAATGCATCAAGGCGCACAGCGAAGATGTGGGCATGTACGGCTATCCGAAGATCGTGGTGGCGGACGCGCACGACGGCATGGAATACCCGATGCTGACGCTGGACAGTGGTGAGGAACCCGACTATCACAGTGTCCTGATGCATGAGATCGGTCATCAATGGTTCTTCGGCATGGTGGGCAACAACGAGACCTATCGAGCTATGCTGGACGAGGGCTTCACACAGTTCATCGAGTCGGTGGGCCTGAAGCGCGTGGGCGAGGATACCGTGGTGACCGAGCCGTCGAAGAACGCCTACGTGCGCAAGTGGACAGATCCCCAGCTATCGCGCGACAGGCTGGTCTATAATAATTACATGCAGACCGCGGTGCGTGACGAGCTGCCACCGATCAATACGCAAAGCGACGAGTTCAAGGGCGTGAACAGCCGCTATCGCATGGTATATTACAAGACAGCCACCATGCTCTATAACCTCCAATATGTGCTCGGCGACCCTCTCTTCAACGCCGCACTGCAGCACTACTTCGCGCAGTGGAAGTTCAAGCATCCTTACGTGGAGGACTTCCGCCAGAGCGTGATCTCCTTCACACATGTGGACCTCAACTGGTTCTTCGACGAGTGGATCGACACCGGCAAGCAGCTCGACTACGCCGTGAAGGGTGTCAAGCATCGCAACGCCGATTCAGGCCAGCAGATCCATTTCCGGCGCGTCGGCGAGATGGAGATGCCGATCGATTTCACTGTGGAAGCCAACGATGGCAAGAGCTACAACTACCATATCCCGAACACCTGGTTCGTGAAGAAGACCGATGCCACCGTGCTGCCGCGATGGATCGGCTTCGACGTACTCCATCGCGATTATATCGCCAAGGTGAACATCCCTTCCGGCATCTCTGACGTACGCATCGACACCAGTTACCGATTGGGTGATGCCAACATGTTGAACAACAGCCTGAGCTTCCCCTTCACCAGCATCTTCGATAGCCACATCAACAACTGGCCGAACTGGCGCACTTATCAGGGCTTTGTGCGCCCGGACCTCTGGTACAACGGCTTCGATGGCGCCAAGGTGGGCGTCCATTTCCACGGGAGTTACCTGAAATACAAGCATCAGGTGTGGTTCACCGCTTGGCTGAACACAGGCCTTGGCCAAAATTTACCTGGTGGTGGCGTCAACACCGCATACCAACCGATCAGCTTCAACTTCCGCTACGAGAACGCCACCGAAAAACTGCTGCAAGGCTCATCCGTGTATGCGGCGGCGCGGGTGCTCGACGGACTGGAGCGATACGAGGGAGGCTTCAATTGGGACGTGCCTTTCACGAAGACCACGCTTTACACGAACTTCAAATTCATGCTGCGCCGCGACAGCTCGGACCTCACCTATTTGATCGACCCGGACCAGTGGGCGCTCAACGCGCTGAACAGCACATGGAACACCGGCGTGAAGCATCGCTATGATTGGCAGAAGGGCAATGGGATGTTGCAGATGGAGGTGCGCACAGCGGGCATCGGCGCGGTGTATCCCTTCGCACAGGCGGCCGCCACGGCAACGAACAGTACGCGCTTCGGAAAGCTCCTGCTGAAGACCAGGGCCTTCGCGCAATTCGGCACCGGTCGCACACCACTGGAGAGCCAGCTCTACCTCGCAGGCGCTTCACCGGAAGAGATGATGGACAACAAATACGTCCGCAGCATTGGCTTCGTGCCTTTCGACTGGATGGGCTACGGCGCGGATGTGAACCACCTCCAGCAAGGCGGCGGCCTCGGGCTGCGCGGCTACGCGGGCTATCTGGCACCGACGCTCGCTGCCGATGGCCACACGATACTCACCTACGCGAGCAACACCGGCGCAGCGATCAACGGTGAACTGGACCTCGACGGACTGGTGCGCATCCACCCCGGACAACTGGCGCAATACCTGCACCTCAACGTCTACCTCTTCGGGGATGTAGGCGCCATGGGCTATCGCACCACCACCGACCTCGGCACTACGCAGGTGAAGCTGGCGATGCCCCGCGCCGACGCTGGTCTGGGTGCCGCGCTGACCATCAGAAAGTTCGGACCGTTGCAGGACATCAAGCCGTTGACGATCCGCTTCGACATGCCGCTTGTACTCTCCAGCCTGCCTGCCGGGGAGTCGGAACATTTCGCGTTCCGCTATGTGATGGGGATCGGAAGAAGCTTCTGAAAAGCAAGCCTAGCTCACGGGCTTGTTCCGATCGAAGACATCGCGGCCGTCGAAGCACTGCAGCTTCATATCCAGCACAGTGTGGATGATGAAGAGGTGCAGGATCTCCACCAGCCCATAGCTGGAACTGGCCACGTGGAAGTTGAGGTCGCCGAGGGAACGCAACGGATTGTTCTCCGCGAAACCGCTGAAGGTGATGAGCTGGCAACCGCTGTCCCTCGCGGCCTTGGCGGCGTTGAGGATGTTCGGTGAAGCACCGCTGCTGCTGATGGCGAAGACGATGTCGCCTTTATCCGCGAACTGCGTGATCGGCGCACTAAAGACGTTCTCATAACCGAGGTCGTTGCCGATGCAGGTGAGCAGGCTCGCGTCATTGAAAGCGATGGCGCGCACGCCGCCGTTCTTCCAATAGTCCACGCTCTGGTGGCTCGCTATGCCCGCGCTACCACCATTGCCAACCATGATGATCTTCTTATTCGCGGCCTGCGCGGCACGCACCATCTCCATCGCAGCGACCACTGCTTCCGAATAGGCCATGACGCCTTTCCGACCGCTGGCTGCAAGGCCATCGATCAGGCTGTGCATGGCACCGGTGTAGCGTTCGAGAAAATCCTTCGGTTGCATGGCGCTCATTTCAGCAGGTGCTTCACGAATTTCAAGAGGTCCTTCTTGTACACAGGATGCTCG
>JBEPUG010000094.1:0-13589 GCA_041691695.1 Flavobacteriales bacterium | reverse complement strand
CATCACGTCGGCTTCGCGGATATAGGGGTATGGCACGACCCGCTGCGTCTTCGTATGCTCCTTGATGAAGGCCCCGTCAAGCACCGTTTGGGCCTGGACCGTTGCAACGGAGGCAATGCCCAAGGCCAAGGAGAGGCCGTACAGGATGTTCTTGGATCGTTTCATCTGGTGTGCAATTATGGATCAGATCACCTTGAAGGACAACGTTCCCAAACGGCGGATGGTACCATCCGGTCCTTTTGCCCTAATATCCTCGATAAAGATCTTTTGTCCGGTCTTCACTTTGTCGAGTACTTGCTTCGCATCAGCGGACAAGGCAGGGCCTGTGCAGGCTTGCTCGATGAACTTCCCTGCGATCGTCGCTGTAACGGTGTAGCTGACAATGTCGAATCTCAGATCGAAATCGAAGTCCTTCATCTTCGCTTGCACCCCTTGGGCGATGCTCAACTCTGTATGCTTTATAGTGGGGTCATCCGAACCCTTTCCGGAGAAGTAGGCGACCGGATCCGGCACGTTCTTCACGCGGAATTCCACCCCGGTCATGCTCTTCTTCGTACCGTCGGCATTGGTCACCGTAACACCTACGGTAGCCTTGGGCCCTGGGCCGGGCTTTACGATATATCCATCCTTATCCCGGCTCAGGCTGCCGTTGGACATGCTGGGTTGAATAGCCGATGCGCTATAACCTGCCACACTGATGCTGACCGGATTGTCCACCCCGCGATAGAAGACGTTCATCTTCGTGGGACTGACGACCAGATTTGGGGCAGCAACTTCATACTGGGTCGTGAATGCCCGCACTTGCTCCTGACCACCCACTGGCTTGAACTTGATGATACCGGTCACGGTCTTCACACCCGCGCTGGTGGCAGGTTGCTCGAGTACCGCTTGCGCACCATCCATCGGTAGCTGAACCGCATCCCCGATGATCACAGGGGGATTGGCTGTTGTGTCCACATGAGCGCCAGGTCCACAAATGAACACTTGTGGGGCATTCTGGTTGTCATAGGCCCCGAGGAAGATGTTAGCGCGGTAAGTCCCGCCAGCGGTGACGTAGCTGCTCAGCGGTTTGATAATGGCTGCCAAGGTGTTGAACTTGAAGCTTTGCGCCTCCACGCCGGATAGCATCTTGGTCACCATTTCATTCTCCAACGTGCGGATGTCCGTCTGGATCTTGGAAAGGATGGTGATGCCGGCCACCACAGGGACGTGATAGAAGTTGATCGATTCCCAATTGTTCATCGTGCCGCTCGCATCCCTGCGATCCTTGAAATCAAACAGGTCGTCCGCGCTGGCGATCAGCTTCTGATCCCCATTCGCCGCCTGCTTGATCTTGTCCCGATACGCTTCGAGCATGGTCCGCAGTTCACTCGCCGTGTAGGGTCCCTTGCTGGGTGTGGCTGGTTCTGAACCGACCATCACATGAGTAATGATCGTGTTGTTGTCCTTGCTCTGGACATCCTCGAGGTTGATGATGGTGTCCACATTCGTCCTCGAATCGTGACCTAAGACCTGGTCCAACGGACGCTTATCGGTCTCAGAGATCAGCATCCCCTTGAGCGAATCGATATGCACTATCAGATGAGAGGCCATGCCTTGTACCTGCTGGGCATCCTTCCAAGCCGCACCGTACTTCTCGGGACTTTCCTTGGCAAGTGTTGCGAACTGTGCATAGGTCGCGTCCATCTTCTCCTTCAGTATGGACTTGGTATTCTCCAAGCCATTGTTCACTGTGATGAAGCTGTCCAAGATCTCCTTGGACACGTTCAGCGCAAGCAGCGCCGTCAGTACCAAGTACATCAAATTGATCATTTTCTGTCTCGGGGACAGATTAGCACCTGCCATGTTGGGCTATAGGTTTTGTCGTTGGTTCCTTCCAAGCATGCAGTGTCGCTCAGCGCACGGTCATGGCGGCAAGCATGTTGCCGTAGACCGTGTTGAGCTTACCAAGATTGTCGCTGAGCACGGAGATATTCTCCTTGTAGCGCTTGGTGTCGTCCACGCTGTCGCGCAGGTGTGTGAGCATCTCGCCGACGCCTTCGAACATCTGGTTGGCGGCCTCGAGCTTCTCTCTGCTTGTGCGCAGTTGCAGCTCATACATATCGTTGAGGTCGCTCAGGTTCTTGCTCATGCGACCTAAGTTCTCTCCTGCACTATTGCCGGCGTCCACGCTGCTGCTTAGACCGACCAGGCTTTCGCTGGCCTTGGCATAGCTCTGGCTAAGTTCACCCACTTTGCTGGAGGCGTCCTTCAAGCTGTCGGTATACTCGCTGGTTGCTGCTGCAGCACCGGTGATCTCTCCCATCTGGCGGGCCTGATCACCGAGATTGCGCATGCCTTGGCCGAGACTCTCGATAAGCTCGGGCTCGATCTTCGCACTCTGCAGCATGTCGTCCAACTGTTCAGTGATCGAACGCTGGTCGTCCTTCTTGAAGTCCTCGCCCATAGCGTGATCGGCAGAAGCCAACTCGGGGTAGACCAAGCTCCAATCGGGCTCCTCATGCGGAGGTTCGAAAGCGGAGAAAGCGAAGATGACCGCCTCCGTGGTCAGTCCGATCATCAAGAAGGTATCAGCACCGGTCCAGTGTTCGATCTTGAAAAGGGCGCCGATCAGCACCACTGATGCACCAAGTCCATACAACTTGGCCATGAAATTCTTCCACCTCTTGCTACCTGGTTTCATTGTAGGGTCCTTGCTTTTAGTGTTGATCTACGTTGTTCCTGAATGCCGATGCCCGGGCAGGTTCAGTGCCGGAACACCTTTCCTTGTCTAAAGATCCTCGGCGTTGATCGCCTTGCCGCGCCCGAGATAGGTAAGCACGCTGCGGAATCCGATATAGCACTTGGCCGTATCTTGGTATTCATACGACCGAGTACCGGTCTGGAGGTATAGTCCAACGTCCTTCCAAGAACCTCCTCGCACGACCTTCCTCTTCATGGAGGGCGGGTCATTGGCCAAGGCGTCATAGGAGTATTCCGGGTTCATGTCGTGGTCGAAATCATACACGCTCTCGTCAAAGGCCGTGCTTGTCCATTCCGCGACGTTGCCGGCCATGCAGTACAGCCCATAATCGTTCGCCGAATAGCTATCCACCGGCACGGTATGGAAACCGCCATCATCCGTGTAGTTGCCATGGAGTGGCTTGAAGTTGGCCAAGAAACAACCCGAACGGTTGCGGATATATGGACCACCCCATGGATAGGGAGAGAGTGCAAGTCCGCCACGGGCAGCGTATTCCCATTCGGCCTCGGTAGGTAGGCGGAAGTGGTTGATGAAGGCCTCACCCTCGCCTTGCAACCATGCGTTCATCATGTTCTGTGTGCGCCACACGTTGAACGCATTGGCCTGTGACCAAGTGACCCCGACCACAGGATAGTCATCGTAAGCCGGATGCCAGAAATAATTCTCTGTCATGGGCTCATTGTAGGAATAGGTGAAATCATGGACCCACGCCAACGTGTCGGGGTAAACGTTGATCACTTCCTTGATGATGAATTTACTACGGTCGCTGTGACTACGGATGGCATTGTTGCCTCCCTTTACGTCCGTATAGCTCAGGTCGAGGTCCTTACCCGACTTCCGAGCAGCTTCCTTCAGGTCGATCCAGTAGTACTCGAACATGAGCTTCCGGGTGTCGAACTCCTTGCGGTGATAGAACTGTTCGCTCTCGGGATAGTACATGTCCGCCAAGGCCTCGCGTTCATCATCGCCGTCCCATTGGATGCGCGACTTCCAATTGATCACCGGAGGATCAAGCTCATTGCCGTACTCGTCCTCGGTGATGACATGATCGCCGATATCCTCATCTCCGAGGATGCGTTTGGCCGTGGAATCGATCACGTATTCCACGAACTGGCGGTACTCGTTGTTACTGATCTCCGTCTGGTCCATATAGAAGGCCTGAACACTGACGGTCTTGGATTTGGCCACCTGTGCGTAAGGCGCATCCTGATCGCTGGGACCCATGGTGTAACTGCCCATAGGGATGTAGTTCATCCCGTAGGGGTCCACCTGGTACCAATCCGGACGGTTCTGGACACCGATAAGCTGCCCTTCGCCACCGCGACCACAACTCGCCAAAATGGCGACACCGCAGAGATATAAGATGGGACGTAGTTCCATGGTCTTCCTTTTTTACCGCCTTGTTCCGTCCAGGTTCCTTGCAGGGTTCCTACGAAAGTGTTCCATTGAGGTAACACCTTGAACAGATATCCAACGGTGATCCGGTCGTATTGTTACAGTCGTCTACAGGAATCGTGGGTTGTGGTAGATGGTATTGTCCGGTGGCTTGACAACGGAGAAGCAGTAACTGAGCATGATCTCATGACTTCCACTGCTGTAGTTCTTGATCGCCGAAGTGGTGACATCATAGCTGTACCCGATGCGGAGCATACTGGTCCCCTTGGGGAAGCGGTACTGGTATCCGATGATCGGAGCGATGGCATCCTCGGTCCGGTAACTGAGCCCAGCCCACACCATATTGTCATAGAGGAAGAGCGCACTGATATCGACCTGTGTGGAAGTCGCATCGCTCTTGATCAACATACTGGGTTCCAACGTGTATTTGGTATCGCCTCCAAGTGCCCAGTCGTATCCTCCTTGGACATAGTAGTGGCGTTTATTCTGGATGCTCACCGTGGGAAGGTTCGTTTCCGGCAATTGTGTACTGGAGATACCCAGCCAGAGTTTCGGGGATTTGTAGTACAGGCCGGCGCCCATGTCGAAGCCGTTGGCGCTGGCCCCAACAGCCGGGATCGCTTGATCATTCGCCACAGGATCGATAGCTATCCAGTTGCTACCCAAGGAACGCCCTGTCATGCCTACATAGAGACCTGCACTAAAGATGCCTTGGCTGCCTACCTTGAAGTGATAGGAGTAGTGCAGGCGAGCAATGGTGCTCTTTTCCTGACCTAGCTGGTCGTAATAGACGGACAGGCCGATCCCGCTATGGATCGATTTGAGAGGACCTTGCAGATTGATGAGACCCGTCTTGGGCGCGCCATCAAATCCGGTCCATTGCTGCCTTAGAAGGGCGGTTGCACAGATGTTCCCACTTGTTCCCACCACGGCGGAATTCACCGACATGCGGTCGAACATGTATTGCGTGAACTGCGGGTCCTGTTGCGCGTACATGGCGCTTCCGGCCATCGCACAGACCACTGCGGTAAGTATCCCCCTCATGCGTTTCTTGTTATTTGGCGCGGCTTCCAAGCGATCAGCCCCTTGGGTCGACCCGATTACTCGCCGCCAAAATAGCAAAAAAGGATACGGGCCGAGCATTTGCCGAAATATCGGCCCTATGAAAAATTGTTCAATGTGTCAAACCAGCTTTTGGAATGTGCGCCACCAGCGATCAGGAACCTCCTCTCGACAGGCCGCCATATAATCGCTGTATGCGCAAGGCACCAAGTGATGACGTTCGAAGCGTGCCTCCTGTTCCGCACGGTATGGCACATCCATCCACCAACGGTCGCTGACGGTGCTTTTGTAGAAGACCAATTCCTGCTCATGTCCCTTGATCGGAACATGGAATCGTGTAAAGCGCTTGCGGTCCAGCCACGGCAGGTCATTTGTGCGGCTGCCGAATCCATCTAGGAAGCACCAGACCATCTGTGCCGCGAGCTGAGCGGTGACGTGGTCCTGATCACGATATGGGTCCATCTCATAGATGCCGATAGAGGTGACCTTCTCGCTGATCCCCGCATAGCGCATGATCTGGCAGACCTCTTCGCCGTGGAAGCCATTGGGCCCCGGGCGTGTGGTGCCGGGCGCGTCGGAACGGCGGATGCAGGTCATGTCCACACTCACCGTATCGGCGTTGCGCAGCACAGGCTCCGCTTCGGAGAGATTGGTCCTCAGTTCGCCCAACCGGTGGGCATCGAAGAAGAGCTTGTCCATCAACTCGATTCCGGGCTGGTCCACGAGGTAGGTCTGAAAACCGAGGTTGCTGTAGTTAAAGAGGTAGTTGGGCTGCCGAAGCACGATGTGGCTCAGGTAACTGCTTTCGGCCAGGCCCTGTTGCGGTTCACCAAGGTCGAAGCGGCCGTCCACGCAGACCAGGTTGGCCGTGCGCTCCAACTTTTCGTAGGCCAGATACTGGGTGTAGGTATGTGCCTGTCCACCGCCGATCATCACTGGTACGATGTTCAAGCGGACCAGTTCCGCGATCGTCTCGGCGAGGGCGTGCTGGGTGTCCTGCGGATCATGCCCGGGATGCAGGTCGCCGAGGTCCACCATGTTGACCTTGTTCGTCGGTTGGAACAGTCGGTACAGCTGCTCGCGCACAGCGTCGGGAGCGTCCACACAACCGCGGGGCTTGGCATGGCCGGGGTCGTCAACGATCCCGAAGATGGCGATCTGCACATCCTCCAGCGAAGGCATGCTCTTCGAGGAATGGAAGGCGGTGCTGTCACCTAATGTATTGGCCAGCCACTCCGGACGGCTCTGTCCGAAGCGCTTCGAGGGCTTGAAATAAATGCTTGATTCCATATGTGATGGTCTCCCGGAATTCATGGCGAGGATGCCCGGGCTAGCGTCGGAGCGAAGGTCGCAGCAGGTCGGACGTATTCGCCGGGGCAGGGGCACAGATGCGCACAAGGGCATGTTAACTTTCGCGGTCCCTTGGGGTTCCGCCATCCGGTGGAGACCCTGAAGCGCAACTATTTCTTCGCGGCCTTCTTCTTGGCCGCCTTTTTCTTCGGAGCAGCCTTCTTCTTTGGAGCCGCCTTGCGTACCGCAGACTTCTTCTTGCCTCCTTTGCGAGTAGGAGCGTCCGCGAGAAGCTTGGCCGCCTCTTCCAAGGTGATGTCTGCGGGCTGCCGGTCCTTAGGCAGGTTGGCATTCTTCTCGCCGTCGGTGACATAGGGCCCGTATCGGCCGTCCAGTACCTGCACCTCCGAGCCCTCAAACTCTTTCAGGATCTTGGCCCTGGCACCTTCGAGCTTGGACTTGATCAATTCGATCCCACGCTCCAAGGTCACCGCTTCCGGATCTTCACTCTTGGGAATGTTAGCGTACACTTTGCCCTGGCGAACGAACGGTCCAAAGCGACCGCGGCCGACCTCCAGCATGCCTCCTTCATATTCCCCGAGCTCGCGCGTTTTGTTGGCCGCCTTCTTCAGGTCGATCAGCTCAATGGCGCGGATGAGGTCAATGGTGATGGGATCGTCCTCTTTGGTGAGGCTAGCGAAGTTTGAGCCCAGTTTCACATAGGGTCCGAAGCGACCGATGCCAACGACCACCTCCTCCTCTCCGCTCTTTCCGACGGTCCGTGGTAGCTTGAAGAGGTCCATCGCCTCTTCGAAAGTGATGGTGGCGATGCTCTGGTCCTTGCGGATGGAGGCGAACTTCGGCTTCTCCTCATCATCTACGCTGCCGATCTGCACCATGGGGCCGAATCGACCGATGCGCGCTACCACGTCCTTGCCGGACTTTGGATCTTTGCCCAACACCCGCGAACCGGAAGCCCGGTCGGCGGTCTCCACTACCAGGCCGATAGTGGCGTGGAAGGGCTTGTAGAAGCGGGCGATCATCTCGCGCCAATTCTCGCGGCCTTCCGCGATCACGTCGAACTCCTCCTCCACTTTGGCGGTGAAGTTGAGGTCCACGATAGTGGGAAAGTGCTCGACAAGGAAATCGTTCACCACCATACCAATGTCCGTGGGGAAGAGTTTTTGCTTCTCGGCGCCCGTGTTCTCGGTGGCGGTCCGGTCGCTGATCCTGCCTTCAACCAAAGAGAGGATGCGGTATGGCCGTTGGACGCCATCGCGGTTCTCCTTCACCACATAACCGCGCTTCTGCACCGTACTGATGGTCGGAGCATAAGTGGAAGGTCTACCGATGCCGAGTTCTTCCAGCTTCTTAACGAGGCTGGCCTCGGTATAACGCGGTGCGGCACGATCGAAGCGCTGCGTGGCGGACATCTCCTGCAATGCTAATTGTTCACCCTGCCTCATCTCCGGCAGGAGACCTTCCTGTTCGGCATCATCCTCGTCGTCCTTCCCTTCCATGTAGACCTTGAGGAAACCGTCGAAGGTGATCACCTCGCCCTGCGCCCTGAGCATATCGGACGGGCGTGTGCTGATCGTGATGTCGACCACGGTCTTTTCCAGTTCGGCCTCTGCCATTTGGCTGGCGAGGGTGCGCTTGCGGATCAGCTCGTAAAGTCTCTCCGCATCGTGGTCACTGCCCGCGTTTCGCACACGCATGTCAGCCGGACGGATGGCTTCGTGCGCCTCTTGCGCTCCCTTGCTCTTGGTGGTAAAGCGACGCGGCTTGCTGTAGCGCGGACCATATTGTTCGGTGATGGTCTCCACGGCCGCATTGATCGCTGTCTCGCTGAGGTTCACCGAATCGGTACGCATGTAGGTGATATGCCCCTGCTCGTAGAGTCCCTGCGCGATCCGCATGGTACGATCCACACCGTAGCCCAATTTGCGTGATGCCTCCTGTTGAAGCGTCGAAGTGGTGAAGGGTGCGGCAGGCGAGCGCTTGGCCGGCTTCTTCTCGCTGGCATGCACGGTATAATTCGCACCGACACATCCTTGCAGAAAGGTCTGGGCCTCGGCCTCGGTGGCGAAGCGCTGCGGCAGGTCGGCCTTTACGTGGGCCTTCCCATCGGTGAGGAACAACGCCGTGATACGGAATGCGCTCTTGGCCTCGAACCCGATGATCTCGCGTTCACGGTCCACGATGAGGCGAACAGCAACACTTTGCACGCGGCCCGCGCTGAGACTGGGCTTCACCTTGCGCCAGAGCACAGGACTCAGCTCGTAACCGACCAAGCGATCCAGCACGCGGCGGGCCTGCTGCGCATCCACGAGGTGCAGGTCGATGTTGCGCGGCGAGGCCATGGCATCCACCACGGCCTTCTTGGTGATCTCGTTGAAGGTGATCCGCTTCACCTTGGCATCCGGGAGTTCCAATGCTTCCTTGAGATGCCAGCTGATGGCCTCCCCTTCGCGGTCCTCGTCAGTCGCGAGCCAGACGATCTCGGCCTTGTTGGCCTGTCGGCGCAGCTCGGCGAGTCGTGCCTTCTTGTCGTCCGGGATGATGTAGTTCGGCTCAAAGCCGTTCTCCGTATCCACACTGAGGTCACGCTCCGGAAGGTCCCGCACGTGGCCGAAACTGCTCAGCACGGTGTAGCCTTCACCGAGGTATTTCTCAATGGTCTTCGCTTTTGCAGGTGACTCCACGATCACCAGGTCGCCGCTCTTCTTCGCCATTCCGGTCCGATTTGAGGCGGCAAAGAAAGGCAGCTAGCGGCACGTTCGGATACCCGCGTCGATCGCACGGGGGCACTTCCCCTATGGGGAAGGATTTTTTCCACATACTATAATGGTATGCGGTGAAAGCGGCGGATCCGTGTCGAGGGACCAAAGGAGCAACTCTTGCGAGGATCATTTGTCAGCGTTCGGGAAACTACGCGACCACCCGACCGGAACGCCTTGGGATGAAGATGATCCCGACGACTGGAAGGATCCAAGGCGACTGACCATCCCGTACGTCACAGCAACCACACCAACTATGGATACCAGTAACCACAGCGCTCCCAAAAGCCTCTTGAACATCCTTTCCGTGCTGCTGATCGGCGGCACTATCCTCGCTAGCTGCGCGAGTACACCCGGTGCACCGGTGGAAAACAACACAGCCGCAGCGGGCAATTCCGCGCAGCACTACGACCATAGCAAAAACCCCTATTGGTCTTCCACGGACACGGCCAAGTTGAATGTGGCGAAGAGCGAATGGAAAAAGATCCTGTCACCCGCGCTGTACCACATTGCCTTTGAGGACGGTACCGACGCTCCCTTCACCTACGAATACACCGACTACAAGGGCAAGGGCACTTTTTACTGCGCGGTCTGTGGCAATCCACTGTATGATGCCACCACGGAATTCCACAGCGGCACCGGCTGGCCCAGTTTCTACCAACCTTTAACACCCACCAGCGTGGACCATGTAAGTGATGGCAGCCTCGGCATGGCACGCACGGCGATCTCTTGCTCACGCTGCGGTGCGCATTTGGGCCACGTTTTCGATGATGGTCCCCAGCCAACCGGATTGCGTTATTGCATGGACGGAACGGCCTTGGACCTGGTGAAGAGGTAGCAAAGTCTTACCAGCTGGGTCCCGCCGGCAGGTCCGGCGTATGCGCAGCGAGCCATCGCGTCCAAGGTTTTCCGGGAAAGCGAAGCGCCAAACCCAAACGCAGGCCATAATCCACCCCTTTCGTTCCGGATCCTTCATGCTGCATGGAGGTGATAGCCGTATTCACGAACGGGTCGAAGGTGATCGCCCATCGTCCACTGATCGGGGCTCGGAAGCCAAATCCGAAAACAAAGCGAAGGTCCCCGTGAAAGTCTGACGCGGCATCCACCGATCTGGGCGGAGTTCCATTGGGACCATACCTGCTGGTGTTCCCCAAAGCGGTTCCGCCGATACGCCAACCTCCTAACACGCCAAAGCGGACAACCGAATTCCGCTGGCGTTCATTCGGACTTCGGGTGTTATGGAGAGATACAACTGGTCCAGTTCAGCATGAACATCCCCGGCATAGCCACTCATCATCCCACCACCCCCGTATCCCGCATCAAACGCCCTATGGACATACAAAAGTTCCAAGCCTAGGTCCACATAGCTGCCGCAGCGCTCGCGATAGAAGAGCGAAGCGGTCAAGGATGGGTTCCACACCCTGTATATGCGCGTGTAGCCGTCACCATCACTGGTCCTGCCCATGACCCCATCATGAAAAACACCTACGGAGGCCCCAATATCGTATTGGCCCCAAGCCGATATAGGGATCAAGCAGAAGAGCAATAGGCGAACGAGTGTTCGAATTTGCATCGACGCAATGTATGGGACCAAGCCGTTTCTGCCACATTGGCACGCCTGCATAGGAAAGGTACCTTTGCAACCCTTATTCCGCAACGCGAAGTGAGCAAGAAGGTACATATCGAGAGCTACGGCTGCCAGATGAATCACAGTGACAGTGAGATCGTCGCGAGCATCCTTTCGAAGGACGGCTACGAGTTGGCGGCTTCCCCGGAGGAGGCAGATCTGGTGTTGCTGAACACGTGCAGCATCCGCGAAAAGGCCGAGTACACCGTGATGCAGCGCATCAACGAGATGAACAACCTGAAGGCCAAGAACAAGGACCTGAAGGTGGGCGTGCTGGGCTGCATGGCAGAGCGGATGAAGGAAAAGCTGCTGGTGGAGAAAAAGGTGGTGGACCTCGTTGCAGGCCCTGATGCCTACCGGACCTTGCCGCAATTGTTGGAGGAAGTGGGCAGCGGCCAAAAAGGGGTGAATGTGCTACTGAGCCGCGAAGAGACCTATGGCGAGATCGTGCCGGTGCGACTCAATAGCAACGGCGTCACAGCCTTCGTAACCATCATGCGGGGCTGCGACAACATGTGCGCGTTCTGCGTGGTGCCCTTTACGCGAGGCCGAGAGCGTAGCCGCGATCCGCAGACGATCATGGACGAGTGCAGGCAATTGGTCGCCAATGGATTCAAGGAGGTGACGTTGCTGGGGCAGAACGTGGATTCGTTCAAATGGAAATTGCGATCAGACGATCAGATGATCAGAGGATCAGAAAATGACAGCACCCATAGCGTTGACCAACTCGGTCAACCCGCTACGGCAACAACCGATTTCGCAGACTTGCTGGAGATGGTGGCGCTCGCGTGCCCCGAACTGCGCATCCGCTATAGCACGAGCCACCCGAAGGATATGACCGACAAGGTGCTCGAGGTGATGGCGCGTTACGACAACATCTGCAAGTACATCCACCTGCCCGTGCAGAGCGGTAGCAGCGAAGTGCTGAAGCGCATGAATCGCGGTTACGACCGGGAATGGTACCAGGGCCGCGTGGCGAGCATCCGCAATCACATGCCGTGCTGCGCGATCAGTACGGACATCATTTCAGGCTTCAGTGGCGAAACGGAGGAGGACCACCAGGGGACGCTGAGCCTGATGAATGAAGTGGGCTATGACATGGCCTACATGTTCAAGTACAGCGAACGCCCAAAGACATTGGCAGCGCGCAAGCATGCCGACGATGTCTCGGAAGACGTGAAAGGTCGCAGGCTGACGGAGATCATCGAGATGCAGAAATTGAATTCCTCGATGCGCATGGCCTCGTATGTAGGTCAGGTCCATGAAGTGCTGATCGAAGGCGTGAGTAAGCGCAGTGACCAGCACATGTATGGTCGGAATACGCAAAATTCGGTGGTCATTGTCCCACGTTTCGGGGGTTCCGAGTTGCTTCCAGGAGATACCGTTCGTGTCCGCATTACCAGCGCCACAGCAGGCTCCCTTCAAGGAGATCCGCTCGGACCAGTGAAAGAGCTCGTTAAAGAGGAATGAACATCCAACCCATCAAGCAGCGCTTCGGCATCATCGGTGCATCGCCGTTGTTGGACCGCGCCATAGAGATCGCCGCACAGGTGGCTCCCACCGATCTTAGTGTGGTGGTCACCGGCGAGAGCGGCAGTGGTAAGGAAGTGATGCCCCAGATCGTGCATGCCTTCAGCTCGCGGAAACATGGTCCCTACATCGCGGTGAATTGCGGCGCTATTCCGGAAGGCACCATCGACAGCGAGTTGTTCGGCCACGAGAAGGGTTCATTCACCGGAGCGCACGAGGCGCGCAAGGGCTACTTCGAAGTGGCCAACGGTGGCACCATCTTCTTGGATGAGGTGGGCGAGTTACCGTTGACAACACAGGTGCGCCTGCTTCGCGTGCTGGAGACAGGCGAATTCATCCGAGTTGGCAGCAGCAAAGCCCAGAAGACGAATGTGCGTGTCACGGCCGCGACGAACGTGAATATGCTGCAGGCCGTGCAACGCGGGAAATTCCGCGAGGACCTGTACTATCGCCTGAACACGGTACCGATCCCTGTGCCTTCATTGCGCGAGCGAAAGGGGGATATCCATCTGCTGTTCCGCTGGTTTGCACAGGAAGCCGCATCGCGCTACAAGGCGCCACCCATCACCCTCACGGAGGATGCGTCCCAAGTGCTGATCAATTATCGCTGGCCCGGAAACGTGCGCCAGTTGCGGAACTTGGTGGAGCAGCTTAGCGTGATCGAGAAGGACCGCGAGATCGACGCCGCCACCTTGATCTCCTACCTGCCAAAGGAGAACACTTCCTTGATCCCCACCAACCATTCCGGCAACGGCAGCAGCACCGAGGCCATCAACGAGCGCGAGCTTATCTTCAAGTTCCTGTTCGACATGAAGACCGACCTGAACGCATTGAAGGAACAGGTGCGCGCCTTGGGTGGTGGAAGCTCCAGAGCACCTCAGCCCTCGTCCACCTCCTATCAGGAGAAGCTGTTGTTGGGGCATGGCACAGAGTCGGGCATGAGCATCCGCATGCAGGACGAGGTGGATGAGGACGTTGACCACACCGAGGTGGAGGAATCCTTGAGCTTGGAGGAAAAGGAGAAGGAATTGGTGCGCAAGGCACTTGACCGGCACCGCGGAAAACGTAAAAAGGCCGCACAGGAGTTGGGCATCAGTGAACGTACGTTGTACCGGAAGATCAAAGAGTGGGACCTCACGTGAAGCACGCCTTGGCCATAGCG
>JBEPUG010000093.1:0-13946 GCA_041691695.1 Flavobacteriales bacterium | reverse complement strand
CCCTTGAAACGGACCTGTGCGATGTGGCGGAATGCCCCTAATTGCACGCGTATCACGATATTATCGGGTCCTGCAACGGCAGCAGCATTGCCTTGTTCGGCAGTGGTGGAGGCGTCCTGTGGCAGATCCACCAGTTTGCCGTCCTGTTCGACCATTACCTGGCCATCGAAGCCTTGGCCCTTCAACATCAGCTCGCGTTGCAAGGCATCCGGCAATCCATTGTAGTTGCCAACGATATAGTAGGTGGTGTCACCGCGCTCGATCGTACGCACATCGGGAAGGCTGAGGATGCGCTGGATCATCTCCTCGCTGATGCCGGCCGTCTGGGCGCCCACCTTGATGACGTAGCTCCGCTTGGCAGGCATATTCGCATAAGTGATCTTTGGCTTGCCAATGGGGCCGAAGGATTCCACCCGGCTGCTGATGATCGTGGAGTTCGCGGAGTCCTTCCAGTTGAGCCATGCGTTGAGCATGCCGTCGTCATCGATGGTGACCCCGCGTGCATCCACTGGGGCGCCAGGAGCGGAGGCCTTCTCATCGTCCCGATAGTCGGGCACACAGTCACCATCGCTATCCAGCGGGCAACCATTGGCATCCACTGTGACACCCATAGGTGTGTGCGGACAATTGTCATTCCAGTCCTTCACGCCGTCACCGTCCTCATCATCGTTGAGCGCCACGGCATCCATCTGCTCCGGCGAGATGGTGGGCTTGAACTTGTATTTGTCGGCCTTGACCGGGCGTTCCATGTTGATGGCATAGCCGACGGAGAACGCGGTAAAGAGGAAGCGGTCGTTGCGTGCGTCTCCTTGGCGATCCCCGACACTTTGTGCGGATACGCCATCGATCATATCGCTGCCCAAGTAGTGCATGGTGACGCCCACACGGGCGTCGAAACCTTTCGGGAGCAGGAACTTCATGCCCACACCGACGGGCACACCCCAGGTCTGCATCCCGTATTTACCGAATCCGTCCAAATTGCTTTCGCGGATGTCGCTCTCATAGGTGTAGTCCCGCGAGATCTCCACCGCGTTGGCGGCATTGGGTGAATTCTCCGGAAGGTCCCGGATGGTGCCGTCACTCCAATAATTGTAGCGGCGGCCCTGCGCATCAAAGAGGTCCGTCTTGCTGAGGAACTCCACCGTCTCGAAGCCGATACTCACCCAAGGCTCCACCGTATGATGAGGGTTCAACAATTGATTGAACGTATAGGTCAATTGCAAGCCACCAGTGGTGATCCGGGATTCGAAATTGAGGTTCCGCGTTGCGCTTCTTTCATTGGCGCTGACCCTTCCGTGGATCGCGAAGAGACTCGCCTCCAACCAATTCGTGATCGGCACCGAAGCGCGAAGTTCAAAGCCGATGCGCGATACCAATGGACTGTGCCCCTTGCCTTCGAAACCGACGTCTCCGTAGTAGCCGAGCATGCCAGTGCCCAAATAGAAGGAGGGCTTCAGGGTCGCTTGGGAACTGTCCGTTTGAGCCTTCGCTACGTTCGCTGTAAACACCACGAACCCTGCCGCCAGGAGAGGCAGGCAGGGTCGGAGGAACGCTGCGGGGATGCGCATACGGAGGGTTCAGGTCACTGTGCCGAGTGCTGGTGGGCGATCATCAACGCCTCTTGTACGGTGATGCGCTCCCCGTTGTTATAAGCTGTGACAAAGGGACCAGGGAAGTTGTAGTTCGCAGTGATGTAGGACTCCCGTTGCGCACGCGCCTCGCGGTAGGCTTGGAAATTCCCGGTGACATACTTGATCCAGCCTTCGTTGTGCTCGATGCTGAACGCGCCATCGTAGTGGTGGCGTTGAACGAAGTAAGCGTGGCCCACTTCGCGATGTGCTGCGGTGATCTGCACCTTATAGCTGATGCCGCTCTCCGGTGCGGGGATCGAAGTGACCTTCGGGGAAGAGACTTGGGCGGTCACTGTTTGTGGTGCCGAGGGAACAGGCGCAGGGGCGGGGGCAGGTTGCACCTTCGCCGGCTTCGGGGCCGGTGCTGGGGCGACCACTTGCTGCGCTACAACAGCATTCTCGCCAGCGGTGAAGGAGGTTTGGCCCACCTCATATTGCTCGCTCAGGTCATTCAGCAAGTAGCCGAAGTTTCCGCTGATGGTGAACTGGCCCTGAGGGACCGCATTGGCCAAAAGCTGATAGGACACGGTGAGGCCGCTCTCCGAAGGAAGGTTGAGCCAAACGAACTTCACGGTTTGCCCGTTCGCGGTGAAGATGGCATCGTCGTTGTCCTTGGCCACGGCGGTGAAGCCCGCCGGAATGGTCTCCTGCAACTTGCCGAATCCGCGGAGGTCGCCCTTGTCGATGGAGACCGTCACCAAGGAAGTGGTGCTGTTGATGGCCGTGACGACACGCTTGGCGGAGAGATGCGCAGGCGCTTGCAATGGCGTCTGTGGTGTGGGGACTTGGACGTTGTTCGCTGCAGTGGTGGCAGCCGTATTATCCACATTCTGGTCCATCAGCGCTGCGGCTTGGGGAACGGTGGTATCCGCCGCGGTAGCTGTGGAGGCGGGTGGTGCGGTGGTGCTGGCGTTGTTCGCGGCCGTCATGGTGGAGCTGCCGTCACCGATCACGATGGTGGTAGGCGCCAGGTCCACGGTCTTGCGCTCGTTGTCCGCGATGTAGGAAAGTCGACCCGTGATGGGGAAGGTGCCGTTGGCGCTGGAAGAAGCACTCAAGGTGTAGCTCACTACGAAGGAAGGTTGGACGGGCATGGCCATCCAGATGAATTTCGCCTTCCCGTCGGCGAAGGTGAAGGAGGCACCCTTGGTCTCGATGGCGGTGGCCGTGAGGCCGGTGGGCAGGTCGATCTGCAGTTTCGCGAAGCCCGTGATGTCGGCCTTGTTCACGGTGACGTTCACGCGCACCTCTGCACCGGAGTCGATACGGGCGGGCAGTTGCTGGCTGACCCCGACGTCGCCCTCGGTGAACATGTTGAACACCAAAAGGCCTGCGAGGTTGAGGAGGGTAAAGAGCTTGATCATGGGTTGCGTGCTTCGCGGTTGTGGGACTTGGCGATGCGCCCAAAACTATCCGCGCGCCAACCCGTGGAACCCGCACGGGGTGCGCCATCTACCAACAATGCCGTGTTGAGGGCGCGAGCTGTCGCGCGCGCTTGCACTGCTTTCAATCGATGCTCAAAGGCACGCCCAGCGCGACTTCCAGAGCATCATCGATCATCGGTGACGCTGATCGTAGCGGTTCGTGTTCACGCAAACAGTTCTCGCTCGAGGAAGCGTGCGGTGTGTCCGCGACCGCTCAACGCCACTTCTTCCGGAGTACCGGAGGTCACGATGCGGCCGCCGCCTGCACCGCCTTCAGGCCCCATGTCGATCACATGGTCCGCCACCTTGATGATGTCCATGTTGTGTTCGATGGTGAGCACTGTATTCCCTTGCTCCACCAATTTGTCCAGCACATGGATCAGCTGGCGCGTGTCCTCGAAATGAAGACCCGTGGTGGGTTCATCCAAGATGTAGAAGGTGCTACCGGTACCGCGCTTGCTCAGTTCCGTTGCGAGCTTGATGCGTTGCGCCTCTCCGCCGCTGAGCGTGGTGCTGCCCTGCCCGAGCGTGACATAGCCAAGGCCCACTTCCAATAACGTGGCCAGCTTGATGCTGATCGACGGGATCTCGCTGAAGACCTCCATCGCCTCTTCCACGCTGAGTGCAAGCACATCCGCAATGCTCTTTCCCTTGAAGCGCACCTCCAATGTTTCGCGATCGTAGCGCTTGCCGCGACAGGTCTCGCACGGCACGGAGACGTCCGGTAGAAAGTTCATTGCGATGGTGCGAACACCCGCGCCCTTGCAGGTCTCGCAACGCCCGCCCGGCGTGTTGAAACTGAATCGCCCCGCCTTGTAGCCGCGCACTTTCGCGCTGGGCAGCTGTGCGAAGAGATCGCGCACGTGGTCGAAGAGTCCGGTGTATGTCGCGGGATTGCTGCGCGGCGTGCGGCCGATCGGCGATTGGTCCACCTCGATCACCTTGTCGATGAATTTCAATCCCTCGATCTTGCTGTACGGCAAGGGATGCGACTGCGCTCGGTGGAAGGTCTTGCTGAGGATAGGGTAGAGGGTGTCGCCGATGAGCGTGCTCTTGCCGCTGCCACTAACGCCCGTGATGCAGATGAACGTTCCGAGCGGAAGTTCCAGCGTGACCTCCTTCAAGTTGTTGCCGGTGGCACCTTCCAATCGCAGCGTATGTCCATTCCCCTTGCGGCGTTCCTTCGGGATCGCGATGCGCTCTTCGCCGTTGAGATAGCGCGCGGTGAGCGATCCACTGCGCATGATCTCCTCCGCGTTTCCTTGCGCCACCACATGTCCGCCATGCACGCCCGCGCCGGGGCCGATGTCGATGATGTGGTCGGCGCTCATCATCATCTCCTTGTCGTGCTCCACCACCAGCACGCTGTTGCCGCCATCACGCAGTTTGCGCAGGCTGCCGATGAGGCGTTGGTCATCACGCATGTGCAGGCCAATGCTGGGCTCATCCAGTATGTAGAGCACGCCGGTGAGCTGGCTGCCGATCTGTGTGGCAAGCCGGATCCGTTGTGCTTCGCCACCGCTGAGGGTGCGCGCGCTGCGATCCAGCGTCAGGTATTCCAGCCCCACGTCCAGCAGGAACTGGCTGCGCGAGGCGATCTCCTTCACTACTTCCTTGGCGATGATGCCCTGTCTTTCGTCGAGCTGCGCAGGCATCGCTTCCATGTGCGCGTGCAACTGGTCGATGGGCATGCGTGCCAACTCGGTGATGTCCTTGCCAGCAATGCGGAACCAGCGTGCGGTCTTCTTCAAACGGCTGCCTTCGCACTCGGGGCATTCGATCATATGCGTGAACTGGCCCGCCCACTTCTGCGCGGTCTTCGGCCCCTCCTGCGCCTGCTCCATGATGAAGGGGATGATGCCATCGAACTGCACGGTGCGATCGCTGAGTCCCGCTTGGCTGGTGATGCGCAGCGGCTCATCCAAGCCGTTGAGGATCGCGGAGAGCACCTCGTCCTCCATCTCTTCGAAAGGCGTGTTGGCCGTATGGCCGAAATGTTCCAGCACGCCTTCCACCTGCCGGAAGACCCACGTGTTCTTGTAGGTGCCCAGTGGCAGGATCGCGCCGCGTTTCAAACTCTTCGAGCGGTCCGGGACGATCTTCTCCACGGCCACTTCCGTCACTTGGCCGAGGCCGCTGCAATGGGGGCATGCGCCATATGGGCTGTTGAAGCTGAAGAGGTTCGGCTCCGGCTCCTCGTAGGCGATGCCGCTTACCGGGTCCATCAAGTGGCGGCTGAGGTAGCGCGGCTCTCCGCCTTTCGCGGCCATGGCGATCATGTTGCCCTTGCCATACTTCAATGCGGTGGCGCAGCTTTCCGCCAAGCGCTTCGCATGGGCCGCGCTCACCTTGATGCGGTCCACTACCAATTCGATGTCGTGCACCTTGTATCGGTCCAGTCGCGGACGAGCGGTGAGATCGATGACATTGCCATCCACACGTGCGCGCAAAAAACCTTGGCGCAGCAATTGTTCGAAGAGTTCGCGGTAATGTCCTTTGCGGCCGCGCACTAGTGGCGCGAGGACCAGCAGGTCCTGTCCATCGTTCTCTTTCAACAGCAGTTCCACGATCTGCTTGTCGGTATAACGCACCATGCGCTCGCCGGTCACATAGCTGTAGGCTTCGGCTACGCGGGCATAGAGCAGGCGCAGCAGGTCGTAGATCTCGGTGATGGTGCCCACGGTGCTGCGTGGATTGCGGCTGATCGTCTTCTGCTCGATCGCGATCACAGGGCTGAGTCCGGTGATGAGGTCCACATCAGGGCGCTCAATGCCGCCTAGGAACTGCCGCGCATACGCGTTGAAGGTCTCGATGTAGCGGCGCTGACCTTCCGCATGGATGGTGTCGAAGGCGAGTGAACTCTTGCCACTGCCACTGAGGCCGGTGATCACCACCAGCTTGTCGCGCGGGATGGATACGTCGATGTTCTTCAGGTTATGGACGCGCGCTCCGAAAACGTCGATGGCCTCCGTTTCCTCCGTCAATAGCTCACCCGTTTGCGCCAGCTCTGGCGCGGCGCCTTCCGTTACGCGTTCAGTCATCGTCGGCCGTTGCACTCTCAAAATCCTTGGCTGGCATCAGCACCGTATAGGTCTTCCCTTTCGGGTTGTCCAAGCGATTGTCACGCATCCAAGGGTTCAATAATTTCAGGATCTTGTAGCTCGTGCCGCGCCGCGTGGCGAAGGCGTTGAGGTCGTCCACCGGGCCGGAGACCTGCACGGTATCGGTGAGGTAAGGTGGATAGAGGTCCTTGGGACGAAGGTGGAAGCCGTAGCGCTCGGGGTCCGAGAGGATGGCCTTCATGGCGAGCATGCGGAAAACGTAACGCGAGGTCTCTTCGGGCAGCAGTAGATCGAAGTAGTTGTCCACCTTTTGGCGGCCCAGCTGTTTGTTCAGTCCGCCTTGGCCGAGGTTGAAACTGGCCGCGGCCAAGGCCCAGGAACCATAGGTATCATGAGCATCCTTCAGGTAGGCGCAGGCGGCCTCGGTGCTTTTCACCACGTCGTAGCGCTCGTCCACTTGGTCGTTCACTTCCATGCCGTGCGCTTCGGCAGTAGGCTTCATGAATTGCCAGAAGCCCGTGGCACCAAGGGGACTCACCACGTTGGTCAAGCCGCTTTCCACCACGGCGAGGTATTTCATATCGTCCGGTACGCCTTCGCGTTTCAGGATCGGCTCGATCACGGGGAACCAGCGATTCGCGCGCTTGTGGATCAGCAGGGAATTGCTCTGCCAATAGGTGTTCACCAGCAGCTCGCGGTCCAAGCGCTCGCGCACGTCGAGGAGCTGCATCGGCACCTTCTCGCCGAATATCTCCATGTTGCTGGGCAACGTAAGGCTGAAGACCTTGTAGCTCTCGTTGAAAAGGCGCTGGTGCTCCAGGTCGGTATCCCCGCTGGACGTGCTGAAGGAAAGCAATTGGATGCCGATGGCCCCCGCTACCATGAGCAGGAGCATCAGCAGGCTTTTGCCGATGAGATGTAGAGGCGAACGCATTAGGGGTTGCAAAGGTCGGGCTTTCTGCATTATCCGGGAAGGTGTCGGTGGACCGCCAAAGCAAGGCAGAGATAGGACCGTGCAAACGGCATCCACGCATTCGACCCACGTTGGTCTTCCGGGGTGTGAGATACGGGGCAAGCCATCCCTACGGGAGGCAGAACGCGGCATGACAATGCGTTCGGTTGTCACCCCGGGCTTGCCCCGGGGTCACACGCGCACGGCATTCCGGGATGCCGTTCCCATTTACAAACGCAAGCATCCACGCTCGTATCCGAACCTGACCGCACACGGTCTGACGCCCGAGCGTGGACGAGCGCGAGAAGAGGAGGACCAACTGCTTTAAGGATGTAGAAAAACGGGCCCGAGGACCTGATGGTTTATGAAGATTGCGCCTTAACGCATAAAGATCTTATTAACAGAAGTTGCATTTCGCTGGTAGCCTATTACCTTCATCACAATGTTCGCACAGCTCCACCCTGTTTCGACCTTCGGCAAGCATGATCGTGCTGCCGATCATCTAGGGCCAGCGGCCTTTCGCCGGTCTCCGCTGCAAACTTTTGCTAGCTTGATGCTCCCCTCTTTGCACGCCACAACGAAAAAGCCCCCGGTGCTATGAACACCGAGGGCCGTATCTCCAGTCCCACGAACACGCGAATGAACATGAAACAGAGGTGACAAAGGTAAGGCGAAGGCCCAAGTAAAGTAAGCCTCGCCGCCGTTACCACCGGACCTACTTCTGGTATTCTCTCACCAAAGTCGCGAGGCGAAGAGAATTGAAACAAGCGGCTCTTCTGACCGGACCGATCCGCATCGCGGCGGATCATGAACTTCAGTGAATGCGACTCCTTACAATGAATGGCTGGCGGTGCAGGGTGGCTGAGAAGCTAACGCTGTGCTGCCTGCTGTTCGTTGTTTCACACCACAGCAAAGGACAGAATTTGGTGCCCAATGGATCATTTGAGCTCAAGGACACGTGCCCCTACACCACCGGCTTTCAAGAAGGCGACCAACCGCTCTATTGGCGCACATGGTTGAACAGCCCTGAGTACTTCAATGCCTGCGCGGATGCTTCAGACCCTTTAGGTTCTTACGTGGATGTGCCGCAAAACGGGCTAGGTTTCCAGTACGCACAGGATGGTGAAGCCTATGTAGGCTACTATGCATTCGACGTCAATGACCAGTATCGAGAATATATAGGTGTTCCCCTTACATCGCCTTTGATACCGGGGAACACCTACTATGCCAGCTTCTGGGTGAACATCGCGAGTTCCGGCCTCGACGGATACGTTGGTGGTGAATGTAATAACATGGGCCTTTTGTTCTCAATGCATTCCAATGCGTGGATGGCACTCACAGGACCAGACTTCGCATTCCGCAACTATGCTCAACTCTACAGGTCAGAAGTGTTGACGGATACGGCCAACTGGACCTTGGTAAGCGGCAGTTTCGTGGCGGACAGTGCCTACCAATATGTGGTGTTGGGCAATTTCTTTGATAATGCCCATACGGATGTCGTGCCAATACCACCGCTCAACGGTGAAAACGCCTACTGCTTTATAGATAATGTGTGCGTATCGCCGAACCCCAGCTGTGATCTCAACGGTATTGATGAGATCACGGGGCCAGGAAAGGCAACGGTGTGGGTGAATGGGGCTACGGACGAGTTGATTGCCACTTGGCCGGGCCATGCCGGATACAGTGGGGAGGTGGTGGACATGGCGGGCCGCAGAATTGGTGATTTAAAAGTAGGTGCGAATCAACTCCGCTTGTCCGTCCCCGGATTGAGCGGAGGTATGTATGTAGTATGGCTTAAACAGGGATGTGCAAGGGCATTCGTGAAGTTCGTGATACCGCGATGAGATAAGGCCGGTCCAATGAAATTGGACCATGAGAACTAAAAGAATAACGGCTTGGGCGTGTGCCATGTGTATGGCCATACTCGGGTACAACCAAGTGGATTGGCATGCTAATCCAGGAGGGAATACAATTATCGGTACTGAATACCTTGGTGCTGCGGCTGGAAGCAGCATCCCATTGCAATTGAAGACCGTCCCGGATCAGCCGATCGACTTTTACACGAGCAATACTTTTCGGATGCGGCTCAATCAGAAGCTCAGCTATCCCACGCTGAACACCTTCACCGGAGTTACGGCAGATGGTTTCGCCCTACTGTCGCCAACTAACAACTTGTTGACGGTCGCACCCTTTGGTCCGTTCAGCAGATTGCACCTTGCCGATGGCACGCACGATACGCAGGCATTCGGTTACCGCCCATGGGAACGCAACGGCATCACATTCACGGGAACGATGACCAAGGCTATATAGGCGAAAAATATGGCGACTTGGATGTGACTGACATGGTGATCCAGTGGAGCGATAATCCTGGCTTCACCAAGGCTGACCGTATGCGGTTCATCTTCACGTCTGCCTATACAGGTGCCAGCACTGGCATGAATTCGTTGGAGGGGCTTGAGGCGATGCGCATGTGGCCAACGTTCACGACGGGAGTGAACATTGGCATCGGCGACTTTAACGCTGCCGGCACTGACCCAAGTGAGCGGTTGGATATCATTACTGGAAGAGTGCGGATCCGTCAACTGCCTAATGACCTTCCTGACAATACCCTCACCAAGATCATGGTGGTGGATAATACAGGCCTGGTGAAATGGAGGGATGCCAGCACATTGGGAAGTGGATGTGAGTGGACATTGCAAGGCCTTCCCGGCACCAATAGTCATATCTCCACAGCATACCCGCTCAACTCTGGTTGTCCGCAGATGGACAAAGGTGTGGGCATCGGTGTACAGCTCCCCAAGGCCAAACTTGACGTGTTCCACACGGATTTTACGGGAGGTCTGGATCCTATCGCTATTCAGGGAGTGGTCAAACCGAACGACGTTACAGCGAACTTCCTTGGCGTGAACGGCATTTGTAATCCGATCGCGAGCTCTCTACAAGCACTGAATGGCTATGGTGTAAACGGTGTATCTACCAATTGCAAGATAGCGTACGGGGTCCACGGTGAATCCATCTTGACATCTCTGACCGGAACGGCAGTGCTGGTCGGCGTGTTTGGCAAGGCCACTGCAAATCCCTCCACCTCTTATGCGTTGGCGGCAGGCGTCTATGGCGATGTCTCTCCATCTAACACAACGACTGCTTGGGCCGGATACTTTCATGGTAATGTGAACGCAACGGCAACAGGGTACTTTGTGAACGGGATCTTCGTTGCAAGTGACGCTCAATTGAAGACCAATATTCAACCACTTGTGGACCCCATGTCCTTGATCATGCAGTTGCAACCGCATCAGTATGACTTCCTAACAGAAGAATTTCCTCAAATGAGCCTGCCTTCAGGGCCGCAAGTTGGGATGTTGGCGCAAGAGCTGGAGGAAGTGATCCCGAACTTGGTAAGAAATACGAGTATTGCAGCCGTTTGGGATTCACTTGGTGAAGAGGTCACGCCGGCCGTAGCCTATAAAGCGGTCAATTATGCGGGGCTGGTACCTTATTTGGTTGGCGCGATCCAACAGCAGCAAGCCACCATATCCCAGCTCCAGGACCAGATCAACCAATGCTGCGCTTCACAAGGCAGTGGTATGGCCCCGCAAGGCGAAGGCACCACCAAGAGCACTTCGAGCACTGCGCAAAATGAAAGCGACCTGCAAGAGCAACGCCTGCTAGTGCAACCCAATCCATTCACGGACCACACCACGCTACAGTACTATGTCCCCAAGAGCGGCAAAGTGAGCCTGCAAGTGAGCGGCAGTGATGGCCGCACATTGGGCACACTCCGAGAAGAACAGGCCGATGCGGGCGCATACAGCTACGAGTGGAACACCACCCAATTGGCCCCAGGCACCTACTTCTGCACGTTGTTGGTGGATGGTAACGTGGTGGTGAAGCGCGCGGTGAAGGTGGCGCGTTGAACATCCTATGCAGTAGGAGGTGGCCGCTTTGAAAGGAGCGGCCATCCCTTTTTATTTACCCCCACCCTTTATCGCTGCTGTTTCCTGAGGGATCCCATTTACTATCGCGAGCATACTATTCGGCACTTGACAAATGCTCCGGATCTTCGTGTCTTTGGGGTAAGCAATGCGGTGGCCCCTGAACATACGAGAAACAGACCTGCCGTATCAGGATTGCATCACCGGTTGCGGCAGGGAATGTGGAGTTCGGGTGAATGTGCAAAAGATGCCGCGTACACCTTTCGACATCCCATCATGTCCTAACTGCAGCTTGCTCCTCAGGCCCGAACAGATGACGGTGCGGCACGAGCAGGAACCGATCACGGTGAACTACATCGAGAAGGAGTAGGTCCACTTCACCAGCGGCGGCTCGCCTGTTCCTTTTCTTCCATACTTAGAGCAGATCGATCGGCCCAAAGGCCCATGGCCACAAAGGCTGAGCCCAACAAAAGGCCAAGAGGCTGAATGCGCCTGAGCGAACTCAAGTTGGCAGGTGCGGAAGCGCGAGCCCAAAGCCAAGTGCGCCTGAGCCAAAAGCGAACGCAGCGCCTGAGCGCCGAAAGGCCGAATGCGCCTATGCCTCCTGCACCGGCTCGGGCATCAGCTTCAGGTCCACCGGCTCCAAGTGGCCATTGCTATCCATGCTGCCTTGGGCGGCGGCGGCGAGCAAGGTGCCGGTGAGCACATCCACCCGGCCGATGATGTCCAGCGCGTTGAAGCTCAGGTGTACCGTACGCACCACGGCGAGGCTGCACGGTTCGAATTGGCGGAGGCGCTGAGCCAAGGCCTCTGTTTGGCGCCACTCCCAGCGCGCCTTCTCCACCAAGGTCTGGCGGCAGCCGGCAAAGAGTTCTTGGATAAGTTGATATTGGGCGGTGCTGAGTTGGTTCATGAGAGGTCAGGTTGCAGTTGGCAGAGGCAGTGGGCAGCAGATGTGAGTTCTACATTCATCATTCATCATACATCATTCATCATTCATCATTTTTCATTCCTTCCTCGGGAGCCGCTCCCCTCAGTGACCCTCTGTACCAACGTGTCCCTGTGGTTTTCTCTTCTCCTGAACATGACGTGATATCTGTCATCTATGTGGCGGATAATGTAGCAGATCGATCCGGTTCGCCCAAAAGGAGAGCACATTTTTGCGATTTTTCTTGCAGCTCGCCAAGCAGCCCACGCCGATAAGCACCCCGGAAGTACCGCAGAACGTGCAGGCCCGCACCGGAAGCGATACGGGTGAAGTGGACCTCCACTTCAAACTCAGCTTGGGGGCCCACATCTACGGCATGTACAAGTCCGAATCGGACCCCAGCTTGGGTGATGCCGAGTGGACCTTGGTGGCCCAGACCACCCGTGCCCGCAACACCCTAACGGGCCTGGTCACCTTCAAGCCCTATTGGTTCCGCGTAGTGGCCATCGGGGTTAGCGGCACCAGCCTGATGAGTAACGCCACACAAGCAGTGGCAGCTTAGTTCCAAAATTGCTCGACGCTAAAAAGCCCCGGTCGAAAGACCGGGGCTTTTTGCGTTGGGGGAATGCTCAATTTTACTTTGACGGACGCTTCACCGGCATGTGATCCATGAAAACACCATCCGCAACCTTGAACTTTCCATAGTGCGGTCCAGCGGGAACGATGGCACCAACGGGTGTCATTTTGTCGACATCATAACCATACACCTGAAAATCCGCAGGCCAGTTGAAAATCTTCGAAGGGTCAGGTTGATTTGCTGCTTTGGCGCTGGCTGGTTCCTCATCGGTCTTAAGCCAGGCAGGACCTGCACCTTGGGGGAAGCGACCTTCACCATAACCCGTTTTAGGCTTGGCAATAATCTGGTAATCCAAAGTTCCGCTGTTGGTTCCTCCGTTCAATTCAACTAGATCAAAGCCGGTGGCGGTCCTATTCACTTGGGCAACGCCGTTGAAGTTTGTCATATCGACAGGAGTGCAAAAGACCCGCACCGGATAGTCCTCCGTTACAACAATAATATCCGCCAGTATCGGGTCAAGATTCACATGAGCATGACCATTTACGAGCTGAACGGTGCCGTAATCTTGATACCAATATTCAGGAGATTCAGGGCAGGTCAGCATGATCCGTCCATGGTTCTGGGTCGGTACAATTTCCGACACCCCGGCTGTCCCTGTTATTTTCCTTGTTGTCCCAGCCAGATTGACTCCCACATATGCGTATGCCTGAGTTGCTATTCCAGCTGCGTAATTATAGGATTCAAAGTATCCGCCTGCCCTTCGAAGAGCCGGTGTAGTTGGACCGGAATTGGTAAAAGCCGAACCCCATACACCTATTGCATCTTGGTTTTGAGCAATCCCGGTGGATAATACACCAACTGTTGTACCTGGATTCCCGGCAACGGTCCCCCGGTCACTAAATGCTCTAAAAGCACTTTCGAGGTGATTGCCAGTACGATTGGCGCTTACAGTCAGTTGCGCATATGAAGCAGGCGGTGGGTCGAACAGAGTGCTTGAATGCTGAAGGAGACTGTAGTGTGCAATCCAAACATTGCTAAAGTCTATTGCAGCAGCCACCGTTGCACTGCCAGTACTCTGCGCATATAAGGATGCATAATTTGCCGTTGAAGAGGTGGTATATAGACCAGCGCCCAATAGAATGTTCAAAGGGTCTGATCCGACTTGAAAACTAGTTTCACGTCCCAAAGTACCACCGACGTGTGTGCCATAACCAGTAACGGCATCGGAACTGCCACTGCTTACCTCTAACTGAGCCAATGTGGGGCTCACCCCAATACCAACCTTGCCTGTTGAGAGTATCCGCATCCGTTCATTGGCAGGTGCAATGCCACCCGTCTTAATGACCAAATCCTTTACATCCGTAGTTCCGACGAAGTTGGTGCCGGGTGTTGTGCCGCTGTTGCCGTTTGGAGTCCATGCGTTGGCTGCAACTCCTATTT
>JBEPUG010000092.1:0-14009 GCA_041691695.1 Flavobacteriales bacterium | reverse complement strand
CCGCCGACGACACGAGCGCCATCGGCAGCACCACGAACGACTGGCGCACCGAGTTCCGTGCGTGGATGTATACGGTCCGCTTCCAGAGACTCATCGGCATTGAACCCGAAGTGGTGATCGCCCAACTGGATTCCGCGGCGAATGCTTCGGACACTCCCTTGAAACAACTACTTCACAGCGTGGTGGCGGAGCAGTGGTGGGGCTACTATCAGAACAACCGCTGGCAGATCCTCGATCGCACCAACATGGCGCAGGCCACCGACGATCCGCAGACCTGGGATCAAGCTACCTTCATGCGCAAGGTGGTCGCGGAATACGCGGCATCGCTGGAACCGTCAGCGGAGTTGGCGACGATCCCCGTGGGTGAACTGGGTCCCTTGCTCTTGGTGCAGAAGACCGACACGGCGCTGCGGCCTACGATCCTCGATGTGCTGGCACACCGTGCGCTGGAGATCTTTCAAAATACTGAGACGCGTCTTTCGGAACCCGCATGGCGCTTTCAACTGGAGAGTCCGAAGGCGTTCGCACTTCCACAAGAATTCGCAGCAGTGGACTTCTCAACCCGCGATAGCGCTGCTTGGGAATGGCATGCGTTGCGGATCTATCAGGGCCTTACTGCAATGCATCTCGCGGATGGAAGAACCGCTGCACTTGCCGACATCACTCTGGAACGCCTCACGTTCGCTCGCGCGCACAGCACACTCGCTGACAAGGACAGCTTGTATCTCAATGCTCTTCAAGCCTTCAGCGCCACGCTCCCCAGCGGTGAGGAACAAAGCGCGGTGAACCTCGCCATCGCGCAGTGGCATGCGGAGCAGGCGGCCAACTATCAGCGGCTTGCTCCGGACAGCGCGTGGAAGTGGGAGCGGAAGACCGCCGTCGATATCTGCCGTGGGATCACTTCCCACAAGCAGCAGCCCTTCGCCACCCAACGCGCCAAGGCCTTACTGGCCCAATGGACGCAACCTGCTTTGCAAGTGCATACGGCGGAGGCGGTTACACCGGACATGCCCTTCCGGATCTCCGTTAGCTATACCAATGCCACGCATGTGTGGCTCCGTATCGTGCAGGATGATGCCGGATGGGATAAACAGAACAATTACCGCGACCAGAAAGAATTGAAGCGACTCCTCCGCCTGCCTGCGCTGCGCGATTGGAATGTGGCCTTGCCGGATGACGGCGACCTCAACAACCATGTTTTGGAACTGCCCGTGGACCCGATCTCGCTCGGCTTTTACGACATCATCGTATCGACAGAGCCTTTATCGAATAAGAGCGGGATCACGGTGTTGGCGGCGATGCAAGTGACGCGCTTGGCCACCGCGGAACGCACAGAGCCGAAGGGCCGAGCGACGGTGTTGGTGACGGACCGCGAGAGCGGCGCGCCGGTGGCTGGTGCCAATGCCGTGCTGATCGCGGACCTGTATCAGAAGGTCGGCCAGCACGGCATCACGCTGGGCACTGCCACCACCGATGCCGATGGCTTGGCCACGGTTCAAGCGACGAAGCAGATAAGCGATCAACAACATTGGGTCGTCACCTCTGGAAAGGACCGCATAACGACACCTGGCAATTATGTCTATGGCAACGACGAGGAGGACGATGACCGCGATCTACTGCGCACCTTTCTCTTTACGGATCGCGCCATCTATCGCCCCGGCCAACCCATCCTGTTCAAAGGGATCGTTTCGGTAGAGCACGGCGGCACCACCGTCGTCAAGGCCGGATACAAGACCGAGGTCCGCTTCTTCGATGTGAATGATCAGCAGATCGATTCGCTCACCGTGACCACCGATGCTTTCGGTTCCTTTCAGGGCCGATTCAGCGCGCCGGAGGGAACCCTCACCGGCAGCATGCGCATCGAAGAAGAGTATGGTTCACAGGAGATCCAGGTGGAGGAATACAAGCGCCCTACGTTCGAGGTGCTCTTCCCGCAGAACGACACGGCCAACGCCGAGAGCTCCGCGAAATTGAACGCGATCGCGGTGGTCCATGGGAACGCGAAGAGCTATGCGGGCGTGCCGTTGGACGGAGCACAGGTGCAATGGACCGTGGAGCGGAAAGCGCGCATGCCTTGGTGGGGCGGAGGTTTCTGGCGTTCCATTATCCCTTGGGCTACGCCAACGGAAGTGGCCAGCGGAACAGCGCAAACAGATGCCAACGGCAGGTTCATCATCTCCTTCCTCGCAGAAGCGGACCAAGCCATCTCGCGCAAGGCTGATCCCACCTTCACCTTTTCCGTGCAAGCCGGCATCACCGATGTGAACGGTGAAACGCAGAGCGGAAACACCAGCCTTTCGGTAGGCTATCGCAGCATCGACATCGCGCTGGATGCAGGTGACGGCATTGATCGTTCCGCGGCCGACAGCCTGCGCTTGAGTGTCCAGGACCTCAACGGCAACACGCTCGACGTGCCGATGGACGTACGCGTTACGCAACTGCAAGCACCGGAAACACCACTGCGCGCCCGCGTCTTGGACCCGCCGGATCGCCACATCCTGTCACAGGCGGAATTCAAGGAACGCTTCCCGCAGGATGTGTACGCCGATGAGAACGATCCGCTCAACTGGCCGAGGAAGGGCGTGGTGATGGAGCGGAAGCAGTGGCTATCCAAAGGAAAGCCGCTGGCCTTGTCAGGCATCGCGAAATGGGCGGTGGGCAGCTATCTCATCGAAGCGAGCGCCGTCGATGCAGAAGGCGATACCGTCCGCGTGAAGAAAGTGGTTGCGGTCTATGATCCGGTTGGGCCTCACACCGGATTCGACAACGACGCCTTCCATGTGGAAGCCGTGAAAGCGAAAGCGGAGCCCGGCGAGAAGGCAGTACTGCTCGTGAGCTCTGCATTGCCGGAAGTGCATGTGCTGATGGAAGTGGAACGCAACGGCGCGATCACCATGCGGCAGTGGATCACTTTGAAGGATGAGCAGCAGCGTGTGGAATTGCCGGTGCTGGAAGCGGATCGTGGCGGATTCGGAATACACTTCGTTTGCGTGGAGCGCGGCCGTTCGCACAATAAGAACATCACCATCGATGTGCCGTGGAGCAACAAGGAATTGAAGGTGGAGTGGATGACCTTCCGCGACAAGTTATTGCCCGGTGCTAAGGAGGAATGGCGGTTGAAGATCAGTGGGCCGAATGGCGAGAAGGTGGCCGCACAATTGCTCGCGGGCATGTATGATGCTTCACTGGACCACTTTGTTCCGCATACGTGGGACATGTCCGTGTGGTCGTCGAACAGCTCGCACTTAGGCTGGGACCGGTTGATGCCCTTCGGTGTGAGCCGCGGGGATCAGTTGTGGCGGCAACTTCAAGTTCCCAACGATACAACACGCAGTTATCCCGACCTGAATACGTTCGGTGTTTCGGGATACGGCTTGCGATACAGCTATGGGATGATGGCCGATAAAGCAGCATCGGGTGTTATGCGCGACGAAATGGTAGCCGGTGTTGTGGCTAAACCGGCGGAGCTGGAATCAGTTCAATTTGTAAAAGTCGGCGACACGGATGGAGGTGCACCAATACCACCATCCGATACTCAAGCACCGCCGCCCGCCACGCGCACTGACTTTCGTGAAACCGCCTTCTTCCTCCCGGACCTGCTCACCGACAAGGACGGCAGCGTGATCCTGAGCTTCACCATGCCGGATGCGCTCACCCGCTGGAAGCTGATGGGCCTCGCGCACACCACCGACCTAAAGATCGCGCAGTTCACAAAGGAGGTCATCACGCAAAAGCCCTTGATGGTGACGCCCAACCTACCGCGCTTCCTGCGGGAGGGCGATGCCATCACATTGACTTCCAAAGTCGCGGTGATCGAAGGAGGCCAAGTGAACGGAACAGCGACCTTGGAACTCATCGACCCTTTTACCAACGCTTCTTTGAACGACCGCTTCGGAGTGAAGAATAACGCCGTGCCCTTTGCCGCCGGACCGGGTGCCAGCGCCGTTGTGGCTTGGGACGTGAAGGTGCCGGAAGGCGTGAGCATGGTGAGTGTCCGCATCAGTGCGAAGGCGGGGTCTTTCACAGATGGTGAGGAAAAGCCTTTGCCCATACTCACCGATCGCGTGCTCGTTACCGAAAGCCTGCCGCTGCCGATCAGCAAGGCGGGCACGAAGACCTTCACACTGGAGAAGCTGATGAGCGACACCAGTTCCACGTTGCGCAACCAAAGCCTGAAACTGGAATTCACGCCGAACCCTGCGTGGTACGCTGTGCAGGCGCTGCCCTATCTGATGGAGTTTCCGCACGAATGCAGCGAGCAGGTCTTCAGTCGCTTCTATGCCAACAGCCTCGCGGCGCACATCGTGGATCAACGTCCAGCGATCAAGAAAGTGCTCGCAGAATGGGCCGCAAAAAGACCGGGTAATGCGGATGCCTTCCTCAGCAATTTGGAGAAGAACAGTAATCTGAAGAATGTCGTGCTGGCCGAAACGCCATGGGTGATGGATGCCCGCAACGAAAGTGAAAGCAAGCAACGCATCGCCCTGCTCTTCGACATGCAACGGATGGCCAGCGAGAAAGCCGTCGCGATGAAAAAGTTGAACGATGCGCAATTGGACGATGGCGCGTGGCCGTGGTTCAGCGGCATGGAGCCTTCGCGCTGGGTCACGCAAGGGATCGTGGCGGGCTTCGGGCATCTGGAGAAACTCGGTGCAGCCGATCTCCGTCCCGACGGACAGACACAAGTGATGCTGAAGAAGGCCGTGAATTGGTTGGACAGTGAAGTGGACGACGACTACAAGATCTTGTTGAAGCGGACCACTGCGGCCGAGCGTGCGAAGTACACGCCGGATCATTCCACCGTGCAATACCTCTATGCGCGCAGCTTCTTCCCGCGTTGGCCGATCAACGGCACAACCAGCACCGCCGTGGAATTCTACAAGGGCCGCTTGGCCGCAACATGGCTCAGTTTCGGCTTGCAGGAACAGGCCATGATCGCGCTCGCCATGGACCGGCTCGGTGATCATGCCACCGCACAGCTCATCATGAAGTCACTTGGCGAGCGGGCTACGCGCAGCGAAGAGCTCGGCATGTACTGGAAGAACTTCAACGCGGGCTACTACTGGTGGGACTTCCCTGTGGAAACGCACGCACTGATGATCGAGGCCTTCCACGAAGTGGCCAAGGACGATGCCGCTGTGAACGAATTGCGCCTCTACCTGCTGAAGCTGAAACAGACCACCGACTGGAAGACCACCAAGGCCACGGCCGAAGCATGCTACGCGCTGCTCCTCACCGGCGACAACTGGCTGGAACCAGCGGATGCTCCCGTGATCACCGTGGGCGGGGAGAAAGTAGTGGCAGAAAAGCAAGAGGCCGGTACGGGTTACTTCCAGAAGACCTGGGCCGCCGATGCGATCAAACCCGCCATGGGCGATGTCACCATCACTACCACCACTGACCGTGCGGCATGGGGTGCGCTCTTCTGGCAGTACTTCGAGCAGATGGACAAGGTCACTCCCGCAGAAAGCCCCTTCAGCATCAAGAAGCAAGTGATGTTGAAGGAGCAGACCGACGCAGGGCCGAAGTTGATCGCATTGGAGAAGGCCCGCGCACTGAAGCCCGGTGACAAGCTCACCATCCGCATCGAGCTGCGTACTGACCGCGCCATGGATTATGTGCACCTGAAGGACCTGCGCGCGGCCGGACTGGAGCCGACCGAAACGCTCAGCGGCTATCGCTACCAAGGCGGCCTCGGCTACTACCAAAGCATCCGCGATGCGGCCACGGACTTCTTCTTCGACCACATCGAGCCGGGCACCTACTTCTTCGAGTACGATCTGCGCGTCTCCCACGCGGGTGATTTCAGCAACGGCATCACTACCGCGATGTGCATGTATGCCCCGGAATTTGCCGCGCATAGTGAAGGGGTGCGGATCGAGGTGGGGAAGTGAGCACGCTGCACCGGTAACGAATGTGACCCGCTAACTTTACATCCATAGATCCACGACCGATGAGCACCGAGGCGATGAAGTTGGAACTGATCGAATGGCTTGCGCAGCTTAAGGACCCGGGTATCGTGGCCTCCCTGTTCAACTTGAAAAAGGTCAATGAGGCCGAGGATTGGTATGTGGAATTGACACCGGCGCAAAAGGCCGCCATCGAACGTGGGCTGGCTGACGCGGATGCAGGGCGCACGGTGACCTCTGAGGAGATGTGGAAGCGCTATGGCCGCAGCAAGAAAGGTTGAGTGGACCTTCGAATCCCTCAGTGATCTGGAGCGTATCCATGCCTCTGTTGCGAAAGCTTGGTCCGAAGCAACGGCGGAGCGTTTTCTGGACCTTATTGACGAATTTGAAGATCTCGTAGTACAATTCCCACAGGGATTTCGTGCTTCCCCGGTGCGACCTGACCTTCGGCTTGGTCTGATCCATCGCCACGTGATCGCTGTATATCGTGTGGATCCGACCAGGATCTTGATCATCTCCTTACTAGATACCCGGGCTGACAACAAGCGGTTCATCTGACCGGACGGGCGATGTACCCGTTTGCCTCGGAGTTCGCAATGCACAGTGAAGAGTGGGCAGCGAAGAGGGTAGGTGAACCCCACGGGCTTTTCCCGCGTATACTTTCGCCGAATGAAAGCAATTTTCCCCTCCGCGGTCATCGCCGCCATATTGCTGATGAGCGCCTGCGGCGACGGAAAGTCCGATGCCGCCAAGGAGATCGCCGCTGTTACCGATAGTGTGAAGACCGCATCCACCGTGGACCTGGACCAGTACCACATGCCTCTTCTGTTGGAGGCGCCGCCAGAAGGTCCGACCCCTTCGATCCTTTGGAAGGATGTATCGGGCAAGCTCGAGATCCGGGCCGGGGACAAGTTTGGCCTAACCATCATGGAGGACCCCGGTGATATGCAGCGGCTCAAAGGCGACCTGGACCGCGACCTGCTGAAGAAGAATACCATCCTGCAAGAGACGCCGGATGAACTCGTCTACAAGTCGGAATTCCCGGATGACAGCACCTTGGTCTTCGTCCATTTCCAGCGTGTGGTGAAGGCTGCAGGCCGCACGTTCGTGATCCAGGACATGGACAATGGGACCGCCTTTACGAAAGCTGATGTGGACCGCATGGCAGCCTCGATCACACCGAAGCAACCCGCATAGGAAATACGCGGTATAACGGCCCAACGAGCATGAGGAATAACACGAACCAACGGGGTAGTAGACCTGCGGACTTATATTCGACCCCTTAGATCATGATCGCTATGCCGAAGCTCCGCTCCTTGTCCTTGATCGGCCTATTGGCCCTCGGACTGGCCGCGCACGCCGGGACCCTCGTGCTGGACGGGAACTACCAAGGGAAGAACATCTTCGTGCAAAACCCATTCTCCGAGGCGGGCGTGGGTTTCTGCGTCTACCAGGTGATGGTGAACGACAAGGTGGCCACCGATGAGATCAATTCCAGTGCTTTCGAGATCGACCTGAGCCAATACAGCCTGAAGGTGGGCGATAAGGTGACGGTGAAGATCATGTACAAGGACGGTTGCTCGCCATTGGTACTGAATCCCGAGGTCCTCAAGCCCGCGAGCACCTTTGAGGTCGTGAAGCAAAGCGTATCTCCCGACGGCACCTACACATTCACCACTTCCAACGAGACCGGGGAATTGCCTTTCGTGATCCAAGAGAAGCGCTGGAACAAGTGGATGCGCGTTGGTGAGGTTCCGGGTAAAGGAACACCCGGCCCGCATACCTATACCTTCAAAGTGACGCCACATAGTGGGGAGAACATCTACCGTGTGAAACAGAGTGACCTTACCAAGCGCTCGCGCTTCAGCGAGTCGATCACCTACACGGATCCGGCTGTCAAACTGGTCACTTGGGGACCCGAGAAGGTGAAGACCACGATCAATTTCAGCGAGCCCACCTTGTACGAGATCTATGATGAGTTCGGGAATATCGTGAAGAAGGGATATTCCAAGGACATCGATGTGGATGGACTGAAGAAGGGACTCTACTACCTGAACTACGACAACAAGATGGGCGAGAGTTTTTCCAAGAAGTGATCGCGCATCCTAGTGGAACGAACAGCCTCGCTTCGGCGGGGCTTTTTGCTGGCCAAAAGTGTCGGCCGCCATACCTTTCCCCAATGATCCGCATTGAACATATCGGCATCGCCGTGAAGGACCTCGCCAAAGCGGAAGAGGTCTATGCCCGGTTGTTGGGAGGCGACAGTTATAAGCGCGAGGAAGTGGCCAGCGAAGGAGTGATCACCTCCTTCTTCCAAGTAGGACCGAATAAGATCGAACTGTTGGAAAGTACCCGACCGGACGGTCCCATCGCCAAGGCCATTGATAAACGTGGCGAGGGCATCCATCACATCGCCTTCGAGGTGCAGGACATCAACACCGAAATGGCCCGCTTGAGAGCTGAAGGATTTACGCTTCTGAATGAGGAGCCCAAGCGTGGCGCGGACAACAAGCTGGTCTGCTTCGTCCACCCGAAGAGTGCCAACGGCGTGCTGGTTGAGTTGTGCCAAGAGATCAGGTCCGACGATCGCGCGATCTGAATCAGGTCAATGGGCCAGCAGCCCAAGACGCTGCACCAATCCCAACAGGTCCTCCTTTCCCAGGTCGAGGTGTTCCGCATGCAGCCCGGCTTTGCGAGCGCCCTCCACATGCTGGATGCTATCGTCGATGAAGAGCGTGCGATCGGCAGCTGCATCGTTCTTGGCCAGCACATAGTGGAAGATGTCCGCGTTCGGTTTCCGCATGCCCAGCTCACAGCTGAAATAGGCACCGTCAAAGAGGCCCTTAAAATCCGTGATGCCATTCTCCTTGGCCACGATCGCCTCGAAGGCTGGCACATGGATGGCGTTGGTGTTGCTCAATAGCAGCACTTTGTAGCACTCCTTTAAGAGCTGGACCCGTGCGATCCGTTCCTGCGGGATGGAGCCAAGCATCGCATCCCAGCATCCATCGATCTGCGCATCGGTCAGGTCGAGTTCCGAGAGTTGCCGAATACGGTCGCGGAACTGCGCCGGCGAAATGGCACCGGTCTCCAAGCGATCGAATAGACCGTCCTGCTTCGACTTGCTGTAGAGTTCATCAAACCCCGAGAACCCCAGTTGCGCGAAAGCACGGGCCGAAGCCGTATAGTCCACGTTGATGAGGACACCGCCCAGGTCGAGGATGATGGTGTCGTAGCGGTCACTTGCTTCCATGGGCGCGAAACTACCGATGGCGTGTAATCAAGGACCTTGCGGCGAACGCACCCTTCGGGCGCGATATTCATGAGACACTTTATCACGGATGGGCGCGGATGAACAACGATGGCGGGTATCTCCGAGATGGTGAAACCGGTGTCCAAAGCAGGGATACCTGAACGCTTTGATCCGTGTTCATCGGCGCCCATCCGTGGTTCCTTCTCTGCAGCCTCATGTTCCGACCGGGCGCAGGTTCTACTTTCGCGCCGCTTTTCGGGCCTATAGCTCAGCGGTCAGAGCAGCGGACTCATAATCCGTTGGTCGCAGGTTCAAATCCTGCTGGGCCCACATATTCAGACTGAAAAGGTCTATCATGGGCCACGGACAAACGGTACACCATCATTCCACCTTTCATGGGTAAGGTGATCGTGACGGGTGGGGCTGGCTTCATCGGTTCGCACACCTGCGTGGAGCTGCTGGCGGCGGGCCATGTGCCTGTGATCGTGGACGATCTGCGGAATAGTGATGAGCGCGTCCTGCGAGGATTAGCGGCCATTCTGGGGAAGGCACCCACCATTCATCGCATCGATTGCACGGATGAGCGGCTCCTCGAAGAAGTCTTCCAACAGGAGAAGCCGGACAGCGTGATCCACTTCGCGGCGGATAAGGCCGTGGGCGAGAGCGTGCAGGACCCGCTGAAGTATTATGGCAACAATATCGGTTCTCTGGTGACACTGCTGCACGTCATGGGCCGGAATGGTGTGAAGGACCTCGTCTTCTCCTCCTCCTGCACCGTCTATGGCGATACCGATGCGCTACCCGTAACGGAAAGTACCCCAGCGGCTGATGCTGCTTCGCCCTACGGATATACCAAGGTCGTCTGTGAGAGGATGCTTCACGATGTTTCAGCAGCCCGACCGGCATTGAAGGCGGTGCTGTTGCGCTACTTCAATCCGATCGGAGCGCATCCTTCCGCGGCCATCGGCGAACTACCCATAGGCACGCCGAACAACCTGGTGCCTTTCATCACGCAGGCTGCCGCCGGGATCCGAGGTAAGCTCACTGTTTTCGGTGACGACTACGACACGCCTGACGGTAGTTGTATTCGCGACTACATCCATGTGGTGGACCTCGCCAAGGCGCATGTCAAGGCGCTGGCCTGGATGAAGGAGCGCCATGCACCGCTCTGTGAAACGTTCAACCTCGGCACCGGTCAAGGCAGCAGTGTACTGGAGACTGTGCACACCTTTGAAGCGGTGAATGGCGTGAAGGTCCCACACGAGATCGGCCCACGAAGACCGGGCGATGTGATGGCCATGTACGCGGATACGACCGAGAGTCGAGAGGTGTTGGGCTGGTCGGCGGAATTGACCTTGGCTGATGCGCTGCGCGATGCCTGGCGTTGGCAACAGGCGCTGGATGCCGCTCAGAAGTAGAGCCTGAAGAGCACGCAGGAAAAGGTGCAGAACAGCCCGAGTAGACCACCGATGTAGATCTGCGCGGGAGTATGGTCCGTTACGATCAATCGCGCTGTGCCCAATGCCCCCACGAGGAGGAAGAGCACACCCAGTAGCACTGGGGCTTGCGCGCCGTGGATCAGCATCAGGCCTCCGACCACACCGACCAGTCCGCCCATGCCGACCATGTGCGCGCTGATCTTCCAGCCGAAGGTGATCAACACCGTCGCGGCCAGTGCGACCATGCATCCGCTGAAAAGCGCTAAGGTGGCAGCCACGTTCGGCGTGCGACGCAGCAGGTAGTAGGCCATGCAGAAGTAGATCAACGAGAGGAGGAAAGGCAGGATCCGTTCACGACGATCGGGCATGGCCAATTCGCTGATCGCTCCACTCCGCCAGATCATCAATGTGCTGATGATCGGGAAAAGCGCCGTCATGATGAAGATCATGCCGACGATGATCCATTGACCGCGCGTGTCGAAAGTGAACGTCAGGTGCGGGTCGATGGCGAAGGCGACGAGGATGGCCAACGTGGGCATCCACACCGGATGGAGCAACAACGAAAGTGTGTGCGCGGCTTTACGCATCTACAATTCCTTCCGCAAGCGGGCCACGGGCAAGTGCAGTTGCTCGCGATACTTCGCTACGGTGCGGCGCGCGATGTTGTAGCTCTTGCCGCGCAGGAGCTGCGTGAGTTCATCGTCCGTCAGCGGGGCTTTCTTATCCTCCGCCTCGATGGCATCGCTGAGGATCTTCTTGACCTCGCGCGTGCTCACCTCCTCGCCGCTGTCGGTGGTGAGGCTTTCACTGAAAAAGAACTTGAGGATGTAAGTGCCGTGGTCGGTCTGCACATACTTGCTGTTGGCCACACGGCTCACGGTGCTGATGTCCATCCCGATCTTTTCCGCGATGTCCTTCAGGATCATCGGTTTCATCTTCGTCTCGTCGCCGGTGAGGAAGAATTCACGCTGGTGTTCCATGATGGCCTCCATGGTGATCAACAGCGTGTTCTGCCGCTGCTTGATCGCATCGATGAACCACTTCGCCGAGTCCAGTTTCTGCTTGATGAAGATCAGCGCGTCCTTCGCCTCCTTATCCTTTTTATTGCGCTGGTACTCCTTGATCATGTCGCGGTACTGACGGCTTACGCGGAGTTCGGGAGCGTTGCGCCCGTTCAGCGAAAGTTCCAGCTGGCCGTCCACCGCGTTGATCTGAAAGTCGGGCACGATCTCTTGCGAGGGCTTCGAGCTGTCGCGACCAGTGTTGCCCGGCTTCGGGTTCAGGCGGACGATCACCTCGATCGCATCGCGCAGCGCCTCCTCATCGATCTCCAGCCGCTCCATGATGCGCTCATAATGCTTCTTGGTAAAAGCCTCGAAGTGCTTGTCAACAATGGCCTTCGCGGTAAGCACGTCCACCGCATTTTGCATGCGACCCAATTGGATCAATAGGCATTCCCGCAGGTCGCGTGCGCCTACGCCTGCCGGATCCAGCGATTGCACGTGTTTCAGCGCATTGCCCAGCTCCTCCTCATCCGTCATGATGTTGGCGGTGAAGGCAAGGTCGTTCACGATCTGGTCGAGGCTGCGGCGTAGGTAACCATCCTCATCGAGGTTGCCGATGAGGTGTTCACCGAGCACTTCGATACGTTCGTCCACATTGCGCAAGGAGAGCTGGGTGCGCATGGCGTCCTGGAAAGTGGAACCCACGGCCAAGGGCATTTCGTGGTCCTCGTCGTCCTTGCTGCGGTTGTTCGCGCTCAGCTTGTAATCCGGCGTGTCATCGTCCTGGAAATAGTCGCTCAGGTCGAAATCGTCGTTGCTCTTCTCGGTCTCGCCATCGGACTCGCTCTCGGTGATGGCCTGCTCTTCTGTGGGGCTGTCCTCCTCGTCGTGGTCTTCGCCCTCCTCCAACGCGGGGTTCTCCTCCATCTCCTGCTTGATCCGCTGCTCGAGTTCGAGCGTGGGCACTTGCAGCAGCTTCATCAGCTGGATCTGCTGGGGACTGAGCTTCTGCTGGAGTTTCTGGGAGAGGTATTGCTTGAGCATGGCGGAATGGAGCGGGAGCGTGGTGGCGGCGATGCCGTCCACGGTGCGCCAAAGTTACCATTGAGCACGGCCCGCTTCGGCTGCTGATGTAGCATTTCGCTGTGGAGGACATCCCTCATGTCCTTGTTCCCCGCCAAGCTGGGAACTACCTTTGCGGCACCTTATTTAGACCATTTCCAAATAGGGAGGTAGAATGATCAAAGTGAGCGACAATGCAAAGGTGGAATTCACCAAGCTGCTTGGCATGGAGGACCGCGGGCCGCAGCACTTCGTCCGTGTGGGCGTGAAGGGAGGCGGATGCAGCGGCCTTTCCTACGATCTCGTCTTCGACGACAAGATGAAGGACGATGACAAGGTTTTTGAGGACAACGGCGTGAAGGTGGTGGTGGACAAAAAGAGCCTGCTCTATCTCCTCGGCACTACGCTAGATTTCAGCGGAGGTCTAAACGGCAAGGGCTTCCAATTCATCAACCCGAACGCGAGCCGGACCTGCGGCTGCGGGGAGAGTTTTTCAATTTGAGTTTGATGCACCGCAAAGACGCAAAGCACGCCAAGCCAGAAGAGGCCGATTGCCCTTTGCGTCCTTAGCGACTTGGCGGTGAATTTTGAGACATGGCACAGAACAACGACATCCTCCAAGAGGTAGCGAATAAGGAATACGAGTTTGGCTTCGTCACGAACATCGAGAGCGAGCTGGCCCCGAAGGGTTTGAACGAGGATACCGTGCGCTTCATCAGCGCGAAGAAGAACGAACCGGAGTGGTTGCTGGAATGGCGCTTGACCGCTTATCGGAATTGGTTGAAGATGACCGAGCCCACGTGGGCGCTGGTCAACTACCCGAAGGTGGATTTCCAGGACGCCCACTACTACAGCGCGCCCAAGAAGAGTCCTTCGTTGAACAGCCTGGACGAGGCTGACCCGGAGCTGATCAAGACCTTTGAGAAGCTTGGTATTTCGCTCTTGGAGCAGAAGCGATTGGCCGGTGTGGCTGTGGACGTGGTGTTCGACAGCGTTAGCGTGAAGACCACCTTCCAAGGGGCGCTCAAGGAGAAAGGGATCATCTTCAGCAGCTTCAGCGACGCGGTACAGAACCACCCCGACCTGGTGCGGAAATACCTCGGTAGCGTAGTGCCACCGACGGACAACTTCTATGCGGCGTTGAACAGCGCGGTCTTCAGCGATGGCAGCTTCTGCTACATCCCAAAGGGCGTGCGCTGCCCCATGGAATTGAGCACCTACTTCCGGATGAATTCCGCGAATACCGGCCAGTTCGAGCGCACCCTGATCATCGCCGACAAGGGCGCTTATGTCAGCTATCTCGAAGGCTGCACCGCGCCGCAGCGCGACGAAAACCAGTTGC
>JBEPUG010000091.1:0-14258 GCA_041691695.1 Flavobacteriales bacterium | reverse complement strand
ATAAGAGACAGAGGTTCAGCACTGGGTCGAAGACCATCTCCACTGGATCATAAACAGTGGTGGAGCCGTCCGCGCCACGAACCGCGATCACCGCCAGTTCCTTTGCGATCGGTACTCGCTTTTCCAGCACACACGGCCCGTCGAAGGCATTCGTGATATCGCTGAGACCCTTGATCGGCATCACTCCCTTGCCGTCGTATCCACCGGTGCGTGTCTTCAGAAAAGCGGGGAGGAGTTCAGCGTGCCTAGCGATCTGCGATGGGTCATCGATCTGCGCGAAGGGTGAGGTCGGGATGCCATGCTTCACGTAGAATTCCTTCTGCAGGCCTTTGTCCTGAATGGTGCGAAGTGTAGCGGAGGAGGGGATGACCGTTTTTCCTTGGCGCTCCAGTTCTTCCAGCGCTTCCGTGCTCACATGCTCGATCTCGATCCCTACCACATCGGCATCAGCGGCAAAGCGCAGCACGGTGTCGCGGTCGTTGAACTTGCCTTGGGTGAAGCTCGTCGCGAGATGTGCGCAAGGGCATTCCGGGTCGGGATCAAGCACATGCACCTCCACATTGTAGCGCAAGGCGTTCTCGATGAACATGCGGCCAAGTTGGCCTCCGCCAAGCAGTGCAATGCGCCGTGGTCGCTCCATGGCGGCGAAGATACCGGCTAGGGAACGCTGAAGCGTGCAACCAGACGCTGACCGTCCAGCAGGACCACCACTTCATAGATCCCGGATGCCAGGTCGGTAGTTCGGACTGCAAAGGAAGAATTACGCGGAGTGGCGTCGATCGCAACCCGACCGGCACCGTCGATCACCAGAAGCCGCTGGTCCTTCGTCTGCTGGCGCCATTCGACCTGCACCGTGTTTTCGGAACGCTGCACCGAGAGTCTGTCGATCGGAGGTTCGGCAATGCCGACGCCTGAAGTATCGGAGCAGCCACTGCCGTTCAGCAGCTCCGAGCGCGAACCGTTGAGGATGCCGCTCATCACCGCGACCTGATCGATGGTGAACATCATCGGGCAGTTGCTGTAGTCCATGAAATTCTCATACTGCGTGAGCACCGAGCACTTCATCAGCGCGGTATTGGAGCAGCTGTAGGTCGGGCTGTCGGTGACGGGCGTGTCATCTATGCCATCCATGGAACCACAGCCGCCATCGCCCCAAGGATGCAGGAGCCCGAGGTAATGACCGACCTCATGCGTGGCCCTCCGGTTCCCGACACCGGTGCCATAGCTATAGTCCAGTACCACGCCATCGATGGCACTGCCCACCATGCCGGCATAAGGAAGGTAGGCATAGCCCGCAGTGATCAGCCCGCCTGTCGCACCGCTGCTGATGTCACAGATCCAGATGTTCAGATAGTGCAAAGGGTCCCACGGCGCGATACCGTTCGGCGCGGATTTCATATCGTCCGTCTGGGAGGACGGGTCGAACCAGGTCTGCGTGGTCGAGGTGCGTGTGATCCCTGTGGTCGCATTACTGTCCGGGTCCATAACGGCCAAACAAAATGCGATCTCCGCGTCCCCGCGCACGCCCAGAAATGCTGGCCGTGCATTTCCGTAATCCGCGTTCTGGGCCTGATAATCCGCGTTCAGTTGATTGATGATGTTCGTGATGGTGCCCGTGGGCACATTCTCCGCCGGAGTGTTGTACACCACGTGGACCACCACCGGGATCGTCTCTATTGCTCCACCACGCAGCGCTGATCCCTGCACATGCGCCACTTCCTCCGCGAGATCAATATGCTTTCCGTGCGCTTGCAGCCAGCGCCCAGTGATCTGCTGGGAAGTGCACTGCTCTTGCCCGAAGGAAACCAGCGTCAGTCCAAGTGTCACGAGGAGAAGGGAGGGTCGTGCGATCATCGGACTCCAATTCACCGCTCCATCCGGAAGCTGTCTTTTCGAAGGTGCGATCAGGCGCTGAGAATGCGGATCGCCGCGGCCGGATCGGATGTGTTGAAGACGCTATTGCCCGCCACCAGCGCATCAGCACCTTTCGTTGCGAGTTCCTTTACGTTGCTTTCACTCACGCCGCCGTCCACTTCGATCAGGAAGGAAGCCTTGTGTTCCTTGCGCATCGCGATCAGCGCTTCCAATTTGCGATACGTGTTCGGGATGAATTTCTGCCCGCCGAATCCGGGGTTCACGCTCATGAGGCAGACCTGGTCGATGTCGTTCGCCACGTCTTCGAGCAGTTGCGCAGAGGTATGCGGATTGATCGCGACGCCGGCCTTCATACCTGCTGCATGGATGGCTTGGATGGTGCGATGGAGGTGGGTGCAGGCCTCATATTGCACGGTGAGGCGATCGGCACCGGCATCGCGGAAGGCGGTGATGTAGTTGTCCGGCCGCACGATCATCAGGTGTACATCGAAGACCTTCTTCGTCAACGGGCGGATCGCCTTGATCACCGGGAAGCCGAAACTGATGTTGGGTACGAATACGCCATCCATCACGTCCAGATGAAGCCAAGGCGCTGGGCTTTCATCCACCAATTGAACAGCCTCGTGCAGGCGGGTGAAATCGGCGGAAAGCAGGGATGGGGCGATGAGATGCGGCATGGGCCGCGAAGGTAGTGATAGGGCCTGCCGCGGAAGCGCATCACTGCAGTGACATCAGGTCCATCACGCCCTTCGGCGCGATGGATCGGTCATTATTTGACCACGGATGCACACGGATCCACACAGATGGATACAGATGACCTAGTTAAGTGGATGGTGATGAACGCGGACAGTTGCTCGCGTTCATCCGTGTTCATCAGTGGTTCAATTCCTGCCGCCGTAAGGCGGTTCAGCGAACAACGGTGACCGATCCGCGCAGGTCGTGGTTGATGCCAGTGTACGCGGACTGCGCGCGCAGCATCCAATTGTAAACGCCTACCTCCACTGGAGTGCCGTTCAGTTTGCCATCCCAGCCTTGATGCGGATCGGTGGTGTCGAAGATCTTTTCACCCCAGCGGTCGAAGATCATCCAGTGGAAGTTGTTCGGGGCGATGTCGTTGCCGGTCACTTGGAGCACATCGTTCAGGCCGTCACCATCCGGAGTGAAGGCTGTGGGCACGTAGACCAGGAATTCATCCTGCACCTCGACGATCTTCGTGATGCTGTCCGGGCAACCGAGGAAGTTGCGCACCAGCAGCTGCACGGGATAGCTCGCGCCGACCTGATTGGGGAAGGTGAACGAAGGGTTGGGCAGTATGGAGCTTGCAAGCCCGTCAAAGTCCCATTGATAGGACACTGCGAGTTGATCGGCGAGTTCGTGGAAATGGACCGTGTTCTCAAAAATGTTGGCCGGGTTCGGAGTCCAAGAAAAGTCCGGATGCGGCAGGTCGACCACGGTTATGAGGTCGTTGAATGTGCTATCGTAAGAGCAGCCGTTCGGCCAGTGGGCATTCACTGTAAGCGAATATGTTCCGTAGTGGATATATGTGTGGGCAACGGATGTGGCCAGATCTGTATAGGCCGCACCATCGCCGAAGTCCCAGTCCGCCGTGGCCACGCCGCTCGTATCTTCAATGCTGAAGTGTACCAGGAAGGGTTCGCAGCCAAGGACGCTATCCGGCGTGAGGACCAGTGGTGGGACGGGGATAACATGGACCACCTCGCAATGCGTCACCGGTGGCGTCTCGCAACCGTCACGCAGCGCCATGCAATAGGTCTGAGTGCTGAAAAGGTTTACCGTAATGGTGGAATCCGTGGAGGTGCCGTTTCCCCAATCGTAGGTCCATTGCCCATCACCACCGGATATCGAGTCTGGAGCGAGCAGCAGGTCCACCTTGGGGCAGATGTCCACGGAGTCCGGCAGGAAGAAATGCAGTGTATGCAACACGCTCACGACGACGGTCCCACTGTCTGAAACGCAGTTGTTACTGTCCGTGGCGTAAACGAGATAGGTGATGTCTTGCAGGGGTGAGACGTACTGGCTATCCACGCTGGCCAAGCCATGGTCCCAATGAAGTTGGAAAGCACCGGTACCGCCAGTGGCCGCGGCGAATACGAGTGCCGTTCCTGTTTGGCAGATCGTTGTGTCGTTGCCGGCGGTCACTACCAATGCCGGTGGATCCATGATCGTGGCGGTAAGGTCCGTAGAGCAGGCTGCACTGTCGCCTTGTTCTGAGACATGGATGTGGTAAGTGCCCGGCGTACCGTCCAAGCTGTCACCTGCGCTACCAATGGTGGTCTGAAGGATAGTGTCCACCGCATTCGTCCACGTGTAATCCCATACGGTGGAATCACCTGTGGTCACCACAGCGATCGCACCATTCGCCGAACCATGGCAGGTGGAGTTGGTGATCACCAACGTATTCTGGAACTGGGCCAGACCTACGAGTAGATCGATAGTGTGTGGGCAATCGGGTGTGGGCGGTTCTAGATAGGTATAGATGCCTGGTGGGTCCGTGTTCGCGTTGAAGGTGCCGGAGAACGCGCTTCCATTCGGCGCTGTCCAACTGCCGCTGTCCAGTAAAGTGGGGGTGAGATAGGAGAACAGGTCGGCACTGGTGTCCCCCGGGCATACGCGGGCGGTATCGGCAGGAAGCTGGATCGGAGGAAGCACATGGATGACGATCGTGAGCGTGGAAGTGGCGACCGGTGTGCCGTTGTCCGTTCCTGTGAAGGTGATCGTGTGATAGCCTACGTCCACGTACTGCGGGGTGAAGTTGGCCAGCAGTTCCGCGGAAAGACCGGATGTATTCTGTGTGATGTTGAAATTGCTCAATGTCGGTGCCGAGGCCGAGTCCGTAGTGAGCTGGTCTGATTCCGGACTGAGGAAGGTGACACCCACATTCGCAACTTGGCCCACGCACACATCAAGTGAATCGCAGACGATCTGGCCGCTTATCACCGGAGGAATATTCCCGGTGGTCACATCGGTGGAGAAGATGAAGTTCTTGTAGTCGAGCCAACTCACCCCATCATTCGCCCCGTACGGCCCATCGTAATCGGTGCCGGCATGATCGAACCGGCCGAACTGCAGGTAATCGATCCCGTTGCCATTGTTGGCGCCCACGCTGGCCGGTGTTCCGCCGAAGCCGTTCACACCGCTGGATGCGCTACCTGTGGTCCACTGCATGTCCTTATAGCAGAATGACACGTTGGCTCCGTTGGGAATATGCGGGTCCTGACCGTCGCTGATGATCAACTGGAACGTGTTCAACTTGTCCGTCTGCATCGAGTAATAGCCCACATTGGTCCAGTTGACGAACAAGGCATGCGTGTCATTGTAGTACTGCACCTTGTTGTTGTTCACGCCGCTTCCGCGGAGGTCCACATCCGCCCAGAAGGGGGCCACCATCGTGTAACTGGAGATGGGGAAGCCGGTGGAGCTGAATTCGCCGAAGAAGTTGCCGAAGGAGACGTTGCCGTTGATGTTGATGTAGGCCGTGGTCCAGGTCTGTCCATAGAGCAGGAAGGGGAATTGCAGCGTGATGGGGCCGTATGATCCGTCGTCCCCGCTATTGAATCCGGAGGCGTTCCATTCCGTGGCGTTATTGACCGTGTGGTAGCTACTGGTAGGTACGACCCAGCAATCGCATGCGGTCGGTCCTCCGCCGCGCTGTTCGTCGTTCCCCGCACTGGGGTGGGAAGCAGGAGGATGCACAACGGTGGGATGTGCCTCCGGGAAGTTGGTGATAATGCCCTGCCATCCCGGTCCTTCGTCGCTGTCGTCGGAAGTGAAGACGAAGGTGAGACAGCCGTCCGCGTTCGTTTCCGTGGACTGCATCGTATGGCCGATCAGGCTTTGCAGTGTGCCAGTTGCCAGTATCGGCGAAGCGGCATTCCGGCCGTCATGGATGGTAAGCGTATCACCGGTTCCAAGCTGGAATTGATCGAAAACAACGCGGAGGCCTGAATTCCCCATGGTCGGGAAAAGGGTGAGCACCGTATGCTGGTCCGGCTGATAGTCACCGGCCTGTCCGGCATCCAGAAAGTGGCAATCCCCAGCCTTCGCGATGCCGGGGAACATAGCCACCGTTGGCATCTGGGCCCACGCTGACGAAGTGACCAACAGGCCGCAGAACATACCGGCCAAGAGCCGCAAACTAGGGCGTTCAATGCGTGCTTTCACGGTGGTGAGGTGTTCTTACTTACCTGTCCATGACGGAGCGGGAGGCCGGTCAGGTGCCCAAAGGTCGGTCATGTCCGCATGCAATGTTGTCATTTGCCTGGCCCCATCACTGGAACCACCGAGTTGCGGTAACAGATCTTAGAGAACGTCTGTTTCTACTTTTAGCCCCGCATGCGCAACCGTACAACGTTGGCCTTTCTTCTGTTTCTTGCCGCTCAAGGAGCTTTCGCCCAAGGCGATGTCACGGTCAAGGGTATCGTTTCCGGCGGCGATGGCGAGCACGTCTTCTACGACCTGATGATCGTGAACCGGCGTACGCGCACGGGCACCTTTGCAAATACCGACGGCAGCTTTACCGCGACTGTGCAACGCAATGATACTTTGCTCATCGGTGCAGGTGGCTACGTTACCCGAACCTTGCCGCTCGGGGAATTCCCGGATGAGGCCTTGACGACGCTGAGGATCACCTTACGCCCTTGGAACATCGACCTGCAGCCCGTGGCGATCTTGCCGCAACGCACGCTGCAGCAGATCCAAGCCGATATCGCCAAGCTGGGTTACAAGGAGAGCGACTACCGCGAGACCGGGGTCGACGCGCTCTCCAGCCCGATCACCTTCCTCTACCAGGAATTCAGCAAGCGGGAACGCAGCAAACGGTTAGTAGCGCAGTTGCAGGACGACGACATGAAGCGCGACCTCCTCCGCGAACTGCTCCAGCAATACGTGGACTATGGGATCATCAATCTCAGCGACGCCAGCTTCGACGACTTCATCGATTTCTGCGCGGTGCCGGATGATGTGATCAAAGGGCTTTCGCAATACGACTTCCTTGTTTACATGAAGAAGAAGTACGAGCTCTACACCAGCCTCGGTCCCACCCGGCAGCACTGATGTGGCGGGCAATAGCACCCACAGCGGCGCTGCTCTTCGCGATGGTGCCGTTCACGCATGCGGCAGCGCAAGCGGATACGGATACCATCACCAATGTCTACCAGCTCGGCGATCTGGTGATCCATGGTAACGCCCAAGGCCTGAACCTCGAAGGCTTCATGCAACAGGTGAAGGAGGACACCAGCTTTTTGCATGCTTTCCTCAACATGCGCTACTTCCCCCATGCCGTAAAGAGTGGCCTGCTCGTGCGCAACAAAGGCGAGAACGAAATGGCGACGCTGTACCGCCAAGGACAACTCGTACGCACTGGACCCAACACCGAGTTGCGTGTCGACAGCACCAATGAGACCGGCAAGTTGCGGTCGCGCAACGGTGACATGCGCTACCTGACGGCAGAGCTCTATGACGACCTTTTCTGGCCCAGAGGTCAATGGAAGGCGGACAACAGTATCGCAGCCTACCAGCGTGCCGGGCGCGGCGGAGGACGCATGGAGAAGTACAAGGAGGAGTTGAAGAAATTCATGTTCAACCCCGGACAGGAGATCGCCAGCGTACCCTTCATCGGCAGCAAGCTCGCGCTCTTCGATCCGAAGATGATCCCATACTACGACTTCACAATCTCCAGCGAGCACCGGAATGGGCATACATGCTGGCTCTTCAGCGCGATGGCAAAGGACAGCCTCGATGGCAAGCGCGTAAGCGACGATGAGACGGTGATAAAGACCATGCACACTTGGTTCGACCAAAGCACCATGCAGGTGATCGCCCGTGAATACCGCATCGCACACGCCTCGTTGCTGCTGGACTTCGACATCAGCATCCAAGTGGACAACACGGTGGTCGCAAGGGAACTCGTGCCCACCTTCATTCGCTACGACGGCGATTGGGATATCCCCTTCCACAAGCGGGAGCTGGTGCGCTTCTGGTTGGCGATGGAGGGATGGAAGGTGAAGTGAGGGTGCGGACCACACTGACGGATCTTTTGGGAGAGAAGCGGTACGTCAGGTCGATCCGTGTTGCGAATGCGGCGAAGGGCTCCAGTCACGGAGACCTTACTGGAGTTGGACACGAATGCGCTCAGTCCTCGGTCTGGATCCAGGGGCCGAAACGGGAACCTGATGGGCCGAGAAGATCGGAACCGCCGATCGAGCCGCTCAATGCAGCCCTTGCGCGGCCAAATACCGCTCGGCATCCAGCGCGGCCATGCAGCCTGTACCCGCGCTGGTAACGGCCTGGCGGTAAACCCGGTCGGCGGCATCGCCGGAGACGAAGACGCCCGGTACCTTGGTGCTGGTGCGGTCGGCGTCGTGCTTCAGGTAGCCCACCGTATCCATGTCCAGCCAATTGGTGAAGAGGTCCGTGGCGGGCTTGTGGCCGATGGCAATGAAGAGGCCGGTGACGTCGAGCTTGCGCTCTTCGCCGGTCTTGCTGTTCACCGTTACAACTCCTTCCACCACGTGTTCTCCGATCACATCCTTCACCTCGATGTTGTAGAGCACTTCGATCTGTGGGGTGTTCTCCACGCGGTGGATCATCGCCTTGCTGGCGCGGAACTCATCGCGGCGCACGAGCATGTAGATCTTGGGGCAGAGCTTGGCGAGATAGGTGGCCTCTTCGGCAGCGGTATCCCCGGCGCCTACCATGGCCACGGTCTGTCCCTTGTAGAAGAAGCCATCGCATACGGCACAGGCCGTAACGCCGCCGCCGATGTCGCGCAGGCGGATCTCGTTGGGCAGTCCCAGCCACTTCGCGCTCGCGCCGGTGGCGATGATCACGCTGTGCGCATGCAGTTCGGTCTTCTCATCCACCCACACCTTGTGTACCGGGCCGCTGAAGTCCACCTTGGTGACCCATCCACTGCGCACGTCGGTCTGGAAGCGTTGGGCCTGCTTCTTCAGGTCCTCCATCATCTCGGGACCAGTGCGACCATCGGGATAGCCGGGGTAGTTGTCCACCTCCGTGGTCTGGGTGAGCTGGCCACCGGGCACGGGGCCTTCGATCACCACCGGCTTCAGGTCGGCGCGGGCGGCATAGATGGCGGCGGAGTAGGCAGCGGGGCCGGATCCAATGATCAGGCACTTGAGGACTTCGGGAGTGGTGCTCATGTTCGTATTCGGGCCGCAAAGGTAGCCCGCTGGGCTAGTTGTCAGGGCTGACGGTTGTTAGTTGTCCGACTGCAGACAGCTGTCGCAGATACCGGCTATTGGCCGATGTCGAAGAGGGTATCGTCCCCAAGCAGAATGCCTGACAACGGACAACTGGGAATTAGGGAACACAGGCGATCGTGTCGAGATAAACGCCTCTTCCCGCCCAAATACCTAACCCCCCGGTGATATTGGTCTTCACGTTCGAAGGTGGGACGGAGATGTCGCTCAGCGCATTCAGGTTGGCATCGTAGGAAGAATAGAACTCGTATTCCCTCTTGCCAAGGCTGAGCAACTTCAGCACAATGGTGTCGCCAACAATATGGACAGCATTATCCGGATCCTTGTAGTCCACCGTAAGCCCGTTGATGAGCTTGTCGTTGAAGCTGCTGCCTTCTTGGGCGACATAGGGACCCGTGTCCGGATTCCAGTAGCTGATCTGCTTGGACATCCAGCGGTATCCGTTACCGATCGTATCCGGGTCCGAAAGTCGTGCCCAGACATCACCGTAGACATACGGGTACGTGTTGAGTGATAGCGAGTCCAGTTCGAACCACGTGGAATCCAAGGGAACGGGGTTGGGGATCTTGCTTATGGCGGAGAGGCTCTTGCCATCCACGCTTACATCGAGCCGGTAGGTCTTGCCGACCACGCCCACCTGCGCGGGATCGTGCGTGCTATAGATGCAGATGTTGGCCGAGGAGAGTAGGTCGGGGGACAAGCCGGTCAATTCAGCGGTGGCGGAGATGGCGGCAGGGTCCATCTGGCTGCTGCATTCCTCATCCAAGGCCCATACGTTCCCGTCCGTGGTCACCGTCACCGTGGCGCCAGTGACGAACCTGCTGGCCAGACTGTTCGCATCGCTAGGAGCGGTATAGCTCACCGTATGCGATAAGATCACATAAGGAGGCACTCCCGGCTCGATGACCCCTTCCACCACGAGTTGGTCAGGAAGGTCAGGCAGATCCACCGTGATGTTCTTCTCGCAGGAAATAAGCAGTGGGAGCAGCGCAGTAAGGAATAGCAAGCGAGAGTGCACGTTGTGCCTGCCAAGGTTCATTATTCCGATGCGTTGTTCGTCATGATCGATGGCCCGATGCTGGACAAGGATACTTGCAGGGACGACAATGTAGGGTCCCGGCTTATGGAACCTTCTATTGGGAGGACGCCGGAAAACGAACACTAGGGCACGCAAATGATCGTGTCGAGGTAGACGCCTCGACCTGCCCAAATGCCCAAGCCCCCAGTGATGTTCGTCTTCACGTTAGCGGGGGTGCTGAAGATGTCGCCCAAGCTGCCCACGTTGCTGTCGTATGTGGAGTAGAAATCGAACTCCTTCTTACCGATGCTCAGCGCCTTCACCGCGATGGTATCGCCGACCTTGAAGAAGCCTTGCTCCGCATTGCTGTCCTCCGGATGTCCCGCGTAGTATTCACTGCCGCGATTCTCGGTAAAATCGAAGGTTAGCCCATTGATATACTTGTCGTCGTAGGTGCTGCCCAGCGGGGAGATGTAATAGTCATCCATCGTTTGACCATTCGCGCGATGGTTGATCCGTTTGGCCATCCAGCGGTAGGCATTGCCCAAAGTGTCGGGATCCGTGATGCGTGCCCAAGCATAGCCTAGGGTATCGTCGCCCGGGGTCTGCTGGGCGAGCTTGAACCACACGGAATCCAAGGGGACGGGGTTAGGAATGCTGCTCACCGCCGAAAGCGACTTCCCGTCCACACTCACATCGAGGCGGTAGGTCTTTCCAATCACACCGACATGCGTGGGGTCTATCGACGTGTAGATGCAGATGTTGGCGGCGGAAAGGAGTGAGGGACTCAGGCCTGTGGCCTCGGCGGCGGCGGCGAGCGAAGTGCTGTCCAACAGGTTGCTGCAGATCTGGTCCAAGGTCCACACATTCCCATCCGTTGTCACCGTCACCGTGGCACCGGTGACGAAAATGCTAGCGAGGGTGTTCACATCCGTAGGGGCGAAATAGCTCTGCGTTTTCGTGAGGATCACGAAGGGAGGAGTGCCCGGCTCAATGGTCCCCTCCACCACGAGTTGGTCCGGGTAATTGGGCAGGTCCACCGTGATGTCCTTCGTGCAGGAAGTGAGCAGGGAGAGCAGCACCGCAAGGAAGAGAAAGCGAGAAGCCATGTGGTCGTAATGCTTTAACCGCAAGGGTGCGCTATGTATCGTGCGGTGAGAAATGCAGGGCGTGATGCCACTACAGGTAACACCATCCTCTTCGCGATCTGGGCGTTTCATTCTAGAACTGGAAGTTCCACGTGATAGAAGGCAAAATGCGGAACAACGACACCTGCTTGGCCTGCACGGTAATGCCTGTGGTGCCGCTGTCGCTGGATGCATCGAAGTAGTAGAAGTACGGGTTGGCGCGGTCGTACACGTTGTAGATGGAGAAGGTCCAACTGCTGCGGTATTTGCGCTGCACGGTACTCACATCCCCAGTCGTCTTGTCCGTGACCTGCTTGGTGGGCTTATTCTTCAGCGTAGCCGCGATGTCGAGCCTGTTGTAAGGCGCCATGCGGAAGCCATTGCGCTGCGTGTACTGGCTGACCAACCGGTTTTCAATGAAGTAGCGCTGCACGGGAAGCGTGGTAGCCTGACCTGTGCTGTAGACGAAGGTCCCGCCCAGTGTCCAGCGCTCGTTGAGCACGTAGCCCGCCACCACACTGATGTCGTTCCTGCGGTCCCAGCGGCTGGGGAAAGGTTCATCGTTATCCACTGCGGGGAATTGGCGCATGGTCTTGCTCCACGTATAGCCCACCCAGCCAGTGAGCCTGCCCATGCGGCGCTTCAGGAAGAATTCCGCGCCATAGCTCCAGCCTTTGCCAAAAACGAGCATCGCATCGTAGTTGGCGTTGCCACCGTCCTGCGGTGTGGCACCTTCAGCATATTCGATCTGATTCGCCATGGACTTGTAGTACAGCTCGATGCTTCCCTCATAGGTGTGCTGCTTCAGATCTCGGAACCAGCCCACCGAATATTGCCATGCTTCCTGCGGCTTCACGTTCTTCCCGCTGGGGATCCACGTGTCAGTGGGCAGGCCGATGGAGCTGAAGCTGGCAAGGTGTACGTATTGCAGGTTCCGGTTGACGCTCGCCTTCACGCTGGTGTTCTTGTCAAGCGTATACCGCATCGAGACGCGCGGCTCCAGTCCGCCGTACTGCGCGATAATAGAACCGGCGGGATAGTCGTAGGTGCCCACGGTGTTGCCGGCATCGTCGGTGAGGTATTCATGGTAAGGTCCCACCTGTGCGAACCAACTATAGCGAAGCCCGAAATTGATCCGGAAGAGGTCCGTCACATCGAAGGCGTCCTGGATGTAGACCGCAGCCTCGTGCGCATTCAGCTTCGATGGCGTGTCGATATTGAAGTCGGTGCTGCCGCTGTTCACTGCCACAGTGCTGGGCGTGTAGATATGGTAAGTGTATTGGAAGCCATAGCGGACGTTGTTGCGGATGTTCGGATACTGGTTAAAATCGAGTTTGAGCCCGTAATCGCGAATGCCGCTCATCAGTTTGAAACCGAATTGATCCTGCCCACCTGCGAAGGAGAACTTGTAATCGCTGACGACCGCGGTGGCATTCATGAAGAGCTTTGGTCCGTAGACGTGATTCCAGCGGCCACTCACCGTGGCGTTGCCCCAAGGGATCTTGAAGTTGGGGCTGCCGGGCTGGTTGCCACTGAGGGTGAAAACGTCGCGGCCGAAGTAGCCACTGAGGAAGAACCTGTCCTTGTCGCTAAGGCGGTAGTTCGCTTTTGCGTTGAGGTCATAGAAGTAATAGCCACTACCAGCGAATGTGCCATTGGAATTGATGAAGGGCTTGGTGATCGCATCGATGTAGGTGCGGCGCCCACTGACGATGAAGGAACTCTTATCCTTCACGATCGGTCCTTCCAGCGTGAAGCGACTGCTGATGAGGCCGATGCCGCCCTCGCCATGGAACTCCTTGTCGTTGCCGTCCTTCATGGTGATGTCCAGCACGCTGCTGGTGCGCCCACCGTAGTAGGCGGGCATGCCGCCCTTGATCAGTTCGACGTTCTTCACTGCATCCGCATTGAACACACTGAAGAATCCGAAAAGGTGGCTGGCATTGTACACCGTGGCTTCGTCCAGTAGGATCAGGTTCTGGTCGGGGCCGCCGCCGCGCACATAGAAACCGCTGTTGCCTTCGCCGTTGCTCTGCACACCTGGCAGAAGTTGCAAGGTCTTAAGGATGTCCACCTCGCCGAATAGTGCGGGCAGCGCCTGAAGCTTGGTCACGTCAATGTCAACGTTCCCCATCTGGGTGCTTTCCAGATGGCTCTCGGCCTTCGTGCCGTTCACCTCCACGGCCTTCATCACATGTACGGTGGTGCTCAACAGCAGGTTGATCTTCACGTCAGCCGTTAGATGCACCTTTCGCTGGAGGTCCGCATAGCCGATGTAGCGTACGATGAATGTGTAGTCGCCCTGGTCCAAGGTCACCGAGTAGAAGCCGTAGTTGTTCGTGGGAACGCCCTTGTTCAGTTCTTGGATGAAGACGCTCGCACCGATGAGGGCCTCACCGGTGGCGGAATCCGTTACAAAGCCGCTCACGGTGAAGCGCTGTGCTTGGGCGGAGAATGCGATAAGGAAAAGGAGCGGGGCAAGAAGCTTTCGGAAGGACATGGACACCAATGGGGGGCGCAAAAGTAACCGTGATGAAGTGAGCAACATGCTCCTGAGTAGGCCGCTCATCCCTTTTATACCGGCCACTTGAATGGGTGTTCAAGATCGTAGCGCGACCTATAACTAGGTCTCTTGCGGGGGTGAAGAGACTGCGGCCATATCGCCCATAAGATGTTCAACGGTGAGATCCTCTAAGCGCAAGCCGCTGGCCCACTGCATGGCCTGCGTAATGGCACGCATGCTTTTGTCGGAATAGCGGATGCAGACGATCATGCGCTCATGGGCCTGATCCACCAAGGCCAGTTCGTAGCCATAGGTATCCCCGATCGGGGTGCGCTGATCCATGAAGCTGCCAGAGAGGGTGACGTCCCGCAACAGGATGTGGTCCAACGTGGGAAGGTCCTTGTAGCCGTAACGTCCGACCGTCCAGCGAAAGCGATACCTGCGATAGCGCTTGCGGACGAAGTCAAACTCGGTCTTCTGGTTCGTAAGCAAGGGGA
>JBEPUG010000090.1:0-14277 GCA_041691695.1 Flavobacteriales bacterium | reverse complement strand
AAGGAACAGCGCAAGGAGGCCTGCACCATAGCGGTTGCGCAGGGGCTTGGGCACAAAACGGAGGATCTTCTCTTTCACGGCGTGAAGTTGAGGAAGATGCCACGCGGCGCGGGACCGCGGTAGTGCTTGGGATCAACGATCGATCGTGGACAGCTAAGTGAGGAGGCAGATGGCAGTGGCAAATAGCAGCGACAGTTGGCAGTCGCAGTCGGCAGCGACCTATCGCCTATCACTTATCACCGATCACCCTAAGAATGGGTAGCGATGGTCCAGCGCGGGAAGGAAGGTCTCCTTGATCGTGCGCGCGTTCGTCCAGCGGATGAGGTTGAGGTAGCTGCCCGCTTTGTCGTTGGTGCCGCTGCCGCGCGCCCCACCGAAAGGTTGCTGCCCAACGACCGCACCGGTGGGCTTGTCGTTAATGTAGAAATTACCTGCGGCATTGCGCAGCGCATGGGTGGCTTCCACGATGGCCTCACGGTCCTGCGCGAAGACAGCGCCGGTGAGCGCATACTGCCCCGTGCTCTCCACCAGCTTCAGGGTGTCCATCCAGCGGTTTGTTCCATACACATGCACCGTAAGCACGGGACCGAAGATCTCCTCGCACATGGTGACGCTCTTCGGGTCCTTGCTCTCGATCACCGTGGGCTCGATGAAGTAGCCGGTGCTCTTGTCCGACTTACCGCCCGCGATCACCTTGTTGCTCGCCTTATCCTTCTTCGCCCCGGCGATGTAGCCTGTGATCTTGTCAAAACTCTTCTCGTCGATCACCGCGTTGATGAAGTTCTTGAAGTCGCGCGGGTCGCCCATCTTCATTGCAGCGAGGTCCTCCAACATGGCTTTTTTCACCTGCGGCCAGATGTTCTCAGGGATGTAGGCGCGGCTGGCAGCGCTGCACTTCTGTCCTTGGTATTCGAAGGCGCCGCGGGAAAGGGCCGTGGCCACGGCGAGCGGATCGGCGCTGGAATGCGCCACTACGAAGTCCTTGCCTCCGGTCTCGCCCACGATGCGCGGATAGCTGCGGTAGTTCGAGAGGTTGTTGCCGATCTCACCCCAAATGGTGCGGAAGACCTTGGTGCTGCCGGTGAAGTGCACGCCGGCGAATTCCTTGTGGGAGAAAGCGACATCGCCCACATCCTTCCCGCTTACATGGATCAGGTTGATCACACCATCAGGAAGTCCGGCCAAGCGGAAGATCTCCATGATCACCTGCGCAGAATAGATCTGCGTATCGGCGCATTTCCATACCACCGTGTTGCCCATCAGGGCCGGTGCGCCTGGAAGATTGCCCGCGATGCTGGTGAAGTTGAATGGCGTGATCGCAAGGACGAAGCCTTCCAATGGCCGATACTCCATGCGGTTCCAGATGCCTGCCGCGCTTTGTGGCTGATCGCGGTAGATCTGCGTCATAAAGGCCACGTTGAAGCGCAGGAAGTCGGCGAACTCGCAGGCGGCGTCGATCTCCGCTTGGTAACAATTCTTGCTTTGAGCGAGCATGCTGGCCGCATTGATGTGTGCGCGGTACGGGCCACTGATCAATTCCGCGGCCTTCAGAAAGATGGAGGCGCGCTCCTCCCATGGCATGTTCTCCCAATCGCGCTTGGCCTTCAATGCTGCGTCGATCGCGGCGCGCACGTGCTTCGCATCGCCGTGGTGACTTACCCCCAGTTTGTGAGCGTGCTTATGCGGTGGGCTCATCTTCCGCTGGTCCTTCGTCTCCACGGCCTTGCCACCGATCCACATCGGTGCGTCGATGGTCGTCTTGATGCGGCGATCGTATTCAGCCTGCAGCGTAGTGCGTTCGGCGGTGCCTGGCGCGTAGCTCAGTACAGGTTCGTTGTGCGGGACGGGAGGCGTGAAGATCGCGTTGCTCATGGGAATGGGTGTGGCAGGAACATAGTGATCCCTGCGTTCAAGGTCGCGAAGTTACCCGTAAGGCTCAGTTCGCAGCGTAGGGGAAGCGCAGGTCGAAGGCCGGAATGGCCACATCGAAGTCACTATCATCGTCCAGATGGCGCATGCCGTAGCTGCCGTGCATGCGGCCCAAGCCACCGCGTAGGTCGCAGAAGCTGGAGTAGGTGAATTGCTCACCGGGTGCGAGCACAGGGGTGGCGCCCACCACGCCAGGCCCTTCCACATCACGCGCCGGGGCCATGCTATCGGCGATGTGCCAATACCTCTTCAACAACTGCACCGTGCGCGGGCCGCGGTTGGCGATGGTGATCCGGTAGCTGAAGATGAACCGGTCCGAAACAGGATCGCTCTGTTCCGCCTCATACCGGGCCTGAACACTGACGCGGATATCATTGGAGATAGCGGTGTACATCGTTCGTTCCGGTTGGTTGACGTGATGTTGTGGTGCAAGTCTATGCGATATGCCCATTCGATGCTTGACGGAAAGTTGACGATCGGCTGTGCATAACCGGCGATGCCTTATCCGGATATATTGTGCCACGATCTCCACCGGATGCGACTTTACACCCTTTTGCTTTTGCTGCTTCCATGGCAGGCAAATGCCCAGTACAACGGACCGGAGAGCATCGAGCACGATGCTACAGGTCAGCGCTATTTCATCAGCAATACCGGCAGCAATACCATACTCCAGCGGGACTATGACGGTATAGTGACCACCTTCGTTGATAACCTGCCGTCCTCGCCTTATGGCCTGGAATTGAAGGGCGATACGTTGTTCGCTTGCATTGGCGGTTCCATTGAAGGCTTCGATAGGTCGACCGGAACGTTGGTATTCAACCTCGATGTCGGTGGGTCTTTCCTCAACGGGATCACAACTGATGGCCGATACATCTATGTGACGGACTTCAGCGCCAAAACCATACTGAAGATCGACCCCGGGATGGCCACCTTCCAAACCCTGGTGACCAATACCGGCAGCACACCCAATGGGATCGCTTGGGATCCGGAGACGGAACGGCTGTGGGTGGCCTGCTGGGGAAGCAACGCCAAGATAAAGAGCTATGATCGCGTCACCGGTGCGGAACTCTCGAGCTACATCACCAACCTGACCAATCTCGATGGCATCACCTTGGATTGCCTGGGCCGGATCATCGTGTCAAGCTGGTCTCCAGCTCGGCTTTCCAGATTTGAGAACACGTTCACCCAAGCACCGGTGGACCTGCTCACGTCTGATCTTTCCAACCCTGCCGATATCGACTTCGATGTGGTGAACAACCTCATCTGCGTGCCCAACAGCGGGAGCAATTCCGTGTCCTTTCAGGCGGTCGGTGATTGCACGTTGGGCCTGTCCGAGCCGACAGGCTACACGCGCATGTACGTTCGGCCGAATCCCAACAATGGAACGCTTACAGTGAACCTCGACCTGAAGACTTCCGTTCCCTTCTTGGTGTACACACTCAGAGGGAATATGGTGGCCAGCGGGACATTGACACCCAATGGTGCCTTGGACCTCAGGCAACTCGCGCCCGGCACCTATGTTATCGATGTGCCCTCACTGCGGCGGATGGCACGTGTGATCAGACAGTGATCAGTACCAACGATGCCTTGTCGGGCCCAGCGAATTGGCCTATCAGATCCTAAAGTTTGGTCAGCGTCCTGGTGATGACGCGATCGCCCTTGTGGATCCGGAGGAAATAGACACCTGGTTCGAAGTTGGACATGTTGATCATGCAGTGGCCGCCCAGTATCGGTGTATCCTTCTGTAGCACTTCGCCAAGGCTGTTCAGTAAGGTAACTGTTGATGGACCTTCCCCGGAAGCGTCGATGGAGATGGACACGTTGTCGAGAACGGGGTTCGGAGCGATCGCCACCTTAAGATCTGAACTTCCGTTCTCAGCGATCGACGCAGGTCCCATGTCCCCAGCCGCGATAGCGACATTCGGCTGGCTCTCATATCCGAAACCCATTACAGTGCATATGCCGGCATTGCCGCTCACCGCGAGCTTCACCCAGCCATAATGGCTTTGGCCATCCGCTGCCACGAACCGGCAACCTAGAAAAGCCGTCTTGCCGGGCCAATTGCCATAGTTCCCATTAGGGTAGCCTTCGCCAAGCACACCGGCGTTGTAGGAATGGAAATTCACATTCCCGGGATCGATAGCGGCTCCAGAGGCCAAAGCCGCGGGGTAGACATAACCCGAAAAGCCGGAACCGATCAATTGGTTGCCCGTAGGCAGGGCCACGCTGACGAAATGGACCACGGTGGACGAAACGGCGAAATGCTCCTGATCCAGGGTCAGGTCGACCACGGAATCATTGTCGAAGTCGATGCCGAACTCCGCATCCACAAGCACGGAGTCGGGGTTCACATCGGTGTATATCACCTGCGCCTCCGCATCCTTGGCGACCGCTAGGAAAGCCGCGGCCATACCCGTGTATCCGAGCCACTTATTCGCCAACGACCTGTTCAATTCCTTCATCGTACTGGGCTGCTTAGCTTGAATTGCGCCGAATGTAATCCGCTGGATGTAGCGGGCATGGATAATTCGACGGACCGCTGTTTCAGCCCTTCCGACTGTTCAGGAACTTTAATCCCAAGAGTCGATCGCACTGCAGTTGGTAGTCGTGAACATAGACGAGCACGAGGTAGTCATTCTCCGTTTCGAAGTGCGATCCTTCCAAGAGGCTGAGGTCGGGCACGGTGGAGCCTGTCGGAAGGAATGCATAGCTGTAGTCCGCAAACCCCTGCTTGACCAATGCCCGAAGCGTGTAGGCCTTTTTTGCGGCATCCCAAGTGCAGCGAAGATCATGGCGGCACTGGAAGTCCGAGAGGCCTCCATAGACATAAACATCGCCGCCAGGGACCTCCTCATTGCGCGGAAGGGTAAAGTCCACATACATGTAGTCCGCTCCCAATGGGTCTCCGTCCACGAGGTCGTTCCGCACCAAGTACTTTCCGTTGATGTCCGGTTGATCGAGATAGACCTTGAATTCGCGTTTTTCATCCGGCAGGAGGACGGCTTCATCAAGCCCTTCGGGCGAGGTGATATACTTGGAAATGCGCACGGTGGAGTAGCGTGTGCTCTTGATGTCGAAGTCACGCCATTCGTTCCCTCCTTTGAAGACCCCTTCCTTCGGCTGATCGTAGATAAGCTGTGAATCCCGTATGAACTTCGGCCGGAAGCCGGTATGGGCATCATCCCAGCGCATATTCTGAAGCACTACCACCTTCAGGTCGCTGAAGGGATCAGGAACGGCTATGCCCGGATAACCAAGGGTAAGGTCCAACTGTTGATCGACATCGCGAAACTCAATATCCCGAGTGGGAACGATCCGCGCATCGATCTGCACCTTGTTCTCGAAGACGAGGAATCGTTTGGTGAGCACGACATCGTCCTGGTCACTGCCCCGGTAGACCTTGATGATGTAATTCCCTGCCACGGTAGGTTTCATAAGGTCATTGGGAAATTCCACTTCGTATTCCAGGAAAGGTCTCAGCGTATTGCGGCTCTGCTGAGGTGTAGGCACGAAGTCGGTCGGCGTACCATTGATGTACTGGCTGGGTGAAAGGTCGCTGGGCTGCCAGCCCGAATCGCAGTGCACCACGGTATAGCTCAGGTCCTCCACGTCTGGGGAGAAGTCGTCAAAGCGTAGCACCAAGGGTTCGGTCCCGCCCAATTCGATGATCGGAGGTGAAATAGGAAAACCCTTCTTGAAAAGCTGGACGGTATGCACCGTTGGAACATAAACGTGGTCCTCCGTCTTGAGTTCCTGCGGTGAATAGTATTCCTCGCTTCCACTGACAGCCTGTTGGGTAGTGGTGCAGGCTACGAGGGTGATCAAGGCGACGGTCCATGCGCGGCCAACGGAATTTACATGTTTCATGGGGGTTACAAAGGAAGTGACAAGCTGGTGTTGAAGAGTGTATGATCGCGCGGGGCGCGCATTCCCTTTGGGAAAGCTTCACCATGCGACCTCGTCGCTTCGCTCCGGCTTTGTGCGTTTCAGGGCACGCTTCAACCTTCGGCCTGCCCTGAAACGAACAAACCGCCCACCAAAGGCGGACGGTTTGCGTGGTGGCGGAGAGGGGGGGATTCGAACCCCCGGTACAGTTTAACCCGTACGGCAGTTTAGCAAACTACTGGTTTAAGCCACTCACCCACCTCTCCAAAACGGGCGGCAAATATAACCGCACGCCGCAAACGACAACGAAGTGATCCCGGAAGGAGTCGAACCTTCGACCGCCTGCTTAGAAGGCAGGTGCTCTATCCAGCTGAGCTACGGGACCAAGAAGCCGCGAAAGTAGGAGCGGAGCGTGAAGGAGCGGAGGTAGGGGTCTTCCGTTCTCCTTCCATGAAAAAGCCGCCCTGCTATCTGCAAGGCGGCTTTTCTGTCGGGGCGGCCAGATTCGAACTGACGACCTCCTGCTCCCAAAGCAGGCGCGATACCGGGCTACGCTACGCCCCGAAAACGGGGGGCAAAGAAACGGCAAACCAGCGAGCGCCCGACATGAGAAAAGTTTATGGCTCTCCGATGTTTCCATCATCATGCTCACAGCGGCTTATCGTACACGCCATCGTAAGCAGTGGGCTGGAATATCGAACGGGGCCGTGGACATGCCTGAATTCGACTTTGATCGTCGCTTTTTCGGCACGCTGGTCGGGCATATCAGGATGGTCGTCGAAATGTTGATCAATGGCACTTGACAACTATGGCGTCGCTCGCAATGAAGGGCCAACTTCGCGTTCCGTTTTCAGCACTCTTCCCTAGGCGAGCCCATGCGCATCCTCCTTTTTTTGTTGGCCTCCTGCACCGCTTTTTTGGCCAATGCCACCGTCTACTACATCTCGCCATCCGGAAATGATGGGAACAACGGAACGAGTTCTATAACGGCTTGGAAGACGATCGATCGCTTGGATCAGATCACATACTCGATCGTCGCCGGGGATCAGATCCTCTTCAAGCGTGATGGTACGTATCGAGGCATTGTGAGTGTGGCTGCGTATGGAACGGCGGCGGCACCGGTGACCGTAGGCGCCTACGGGACCGGCGCAGCACCGGTGATCAGTGGAAGTATGCTGGTCTCTGGCTGGTCGCAGTACAATGGAAATATCTGGAGGGCCAATATTGGTGCCGGTCAGAACGTGCAGTACCTCTATATGAACGGGCAACTGATGACCTTGGCCCGATACCCAAATACCGGATGGCTGCGCAACGATCAGGGGACGAACACGAGCCTGCACGATGATGCCTTGACACAGTCCAGTGGTTATTGGACCGGGTCGACATTGGTGGTGCGAGCCACCAACTGGAACTATGACCGGGCCACTATCTCGGGTTTCTCCCAAGGAACCCTGAGTTTCCCTACGATCTACGATGTGCTTGGGAGTAATAACTGGGGATACTTCCTCTGCAATAAGTTGAGCGAATTGGATCAGCCTGGAGAGTGGTATTACGACCAATCCTCCGGTATGCTTTATTTCCAGGCACCCGGCAACATCAACCCTTCCACCGTCACCGTGGAAGCGTCCGTGCGGGATATGGGATTGGAGGTCTCTTGGCACCGAAGCAATGTCATCATCTCTGGTCTTGCGTTCCAACATCAGAGCAATGCATGCATCCATGTTCAGGATGCCGACCATGTCATCGTGGACGGTTGCACCTTTTCGGACGCCTACCGTGGCATCGTGTCCGTAGGGCATGCGAACAGCTATACGAATTCAACATTCACGCGTACCTATGGCACTGCTTTGTTCGCATTGGACGATAGCTCCGACATCATGGATAATGAATTCACTGACGTGGGAATGGTCCCAGGGCTCGGTGAGTCCAGTTGGGGATACTTCGGTATCCGCACCTCGGGCACAGGCCTCGTGGTGAGCGGCAATCGATTGGAGAACATCGGCTATACCGGAATAGAAGTGGATCACAACACGTTAGTGGAAAAGAATGTGTTGATCAATGCCACAGCGCTGCTCAACGATGGAGGTGGGATCGCATTCGACTTCGCGAATGGACTTGTGATCCAGGACAATGTAATTCGCGATTGCACTGGGAATTTGGAGAGCTCCGCATCTTCCTCCGTGAACTATGTCAAGATCTGCAATGGCATCTACTTCGGCAACAATAGCGTGACCAACACGACGGTCCAGCGCAATACAGTGCTTGATTGCAATGGAGCAGGCATACTGGTCGACCACACGATGAGCTCAGCGGGTAATCAGATCAAGAACAATGTACTCTTCAACAACGACCTGCAATTAGCGATCTCGGACTATTCGAACAACAATGGGGCGTCCGCGGTGGCACCCTACTTCGTGGCCAACTATAATGACGTGTATAGTGGGAACGTGATGTACTCGCTCACCAAGGACCAACTCTGTATGAGGCAGACCGACTCGTACAGTGCGCAACCCGTGGATTTTGGAACGTTCAGCAACAACAAGTATTACGATCCCTACAACGAGCTGAGCATCCAGATCATCGTTCCAGCGCTTGGCGACCCGCACTTTTATGCACTTGAGCGCTGGAAGTCCGCCTTGGGCGAGGATGCAGGAAGTACGCGCAGCCCCCTTCGGCTCAATGCCTTTTCCACCGGGCAGGAGCTCAGTGGCAACTTGGTACAGAATGGGAATTTCACCACGACCGTCAACGGGTGGACCGGCTGGCCCTACAACGCACAGGTCACGCGGGTAACGGATCATCTGGACAACGGCGCGTTGAAGGCGTACCTGCCGGACAACAGTCAATACAACAGCTTTGGACTTCGCAATCCAGACCTTTTCCCTGTCGTGAACAGTGCATGGTATCGCGTTCGCTGCAGCTTGCAAAGCAATGTGCCGGGGGACTTCGTGGTAGCACTTAAAGGGCAGTCCCAAATCACGAATGCAAATGTCATTTGGCAGCGACAAGTACCCTTTGATAGTGAACGTCGCGACCTGGAGATGTATTTCCAAAGCAACCTCAGCGATCAGAGCCAAGTTCAGTTCACGAACAAATGGACCGAGCCGATGTACTACTTGGACAATGTAGAGGTGACCAAAGTGACGGTCCAAGCACTGGACCCCGCCGACAGGAACAAGATCTTAGTGAACGAGCAGGACACTCCACAGGACTTCACGGTGCCTGATGGATGCTGGAAGGGAATGGATGATGAATTCGTAGCGAGCACGGTCACCGTTCCTGGCCATTCCTCCGCGGTCATCTATAAAGTGGATGGAACGGATTGCGGACCGGCGACGCCGAGCGGGTCCATTCGCGTGAAGGTCTACCTGGGAGGTGCGTTGGATGATGGCGCCATATTGATGAGACAGGACCTTCTCACCGCAGGATTGATCCCAACCTCAGAGCCTTACACGGGCATTGGATATATAGTGGAGAATTCTGGGGCCACGGTTGCCCCAGCGCTTATGCAGATCACGGGGGCGCATGCCATTGTGGACTGGGTGCTGCTGGAGATCCGGCAGAACAACCCGTCGAATACCGTTGCCGGTAGGCGCGCTTGCCTAGTGCGTCGCGATGGAACAGTGGTGACGCCTGATGGAAGCGACCTGATCACCTTCAATGCGAGCGCTATCGGCCGCTTCGTGAGTGTTCGGCATCGTAATCACCTCGGAGCCATGTGCACCACACTCCTCAGTGGTAACGGCCAGCTCGTGGATCTCTCCTTATCCACCACACCGACGTATGGTACGCAGGGGGAAAAGACGATCAACGGCAGAATGGCGCTGTGGCCAGGAAATGTGGATGTGGATACCGCAGTGAAGTATACAGGATCGGCGAATGATAGGGATGGGATCCTGTCGACCACCGGTGGAGCCGTGTCAACGAATGTGGTCTACGGCTATTTGGACGGCGACGTGAACTTGGACGGGATGGTATCCTATACGGGGGCACACAACGACCGCGATGCTGTGCTTACCACGATCGGGGGGATAGTGACAACCAATACACGGGTGGAACAACTGCCCTGAGTCCGGCAAGTTGTTCAGATCGTCTCCAAGGCCGATCGCTCCATCCAGCCCACGGATCCATTGCTCAACTTCACTTCGCTCCAGCCCTGCTGTTCCTGCAGCACGTGGACCTTGGTGCCATCATGCAGGATGAAGAGCGTGGTCGCACCCTCATGCGGTTCGCCCAAGATGTCCACCTTGGGTCGCATGATGATGGCCTCATCCCGGGAATCCGCCTCGTTTACGCGATAGGCGGCCAGGCCTGCTGCACAGACCGTGGCCACGAGTCCCAGACCTCCCAAGGAGAACAGGATACGTTTCGCTGCGCGTTGCCGCAGGAACAGGGAGATCGCGACCAGCAGTACCGTGAATGAGCAGGCCCAAAGGGAACGGCGCGCCCATTGGTCCACGTCCGTGCCGCCTTCGAGCCGGTCCCAGATGGAGCCGAGGGTGAAGCCTGGCAACTCGTTCACGCGGTCGACCACCTTCATTCGCGCTTGGTCGAGATTGGCCTGGATGTCCTCCGCACCAGGTGCCGCGCGCAAAGCGCGTTCGTAGTAGAGGATGGAATGCGGGGTGTCGTCGAGCTTGCTCCAGCAGTTGCCGATGTTGAAGAGCAGACCGGCTGATGTTTGCGTCGTGTTCACCGAATCGTACAGCACCAACGCCTGTTTGTAGTCGCCCTTGGAGTAGTCATCCTGCGCGTTCTTGAGCAGGTCATCGGTGCCGGCATGGGCGAGCAACGGAACGCCAAGTAGGAGGAGCAGCGGGGCGAATGTGAGGTTCATGAGCGATGTCGATGTTCGATACGACGGATCAGGGAGGCAGCCTCCTCGTAGCTCGCTTGGCTGGGCCTGCTTTCGATAGGTGCAAAGCGGGCCATCTCGCATTCTTCCATCAACGCGATATAGTCCTTCGCCAATTTACCCTCCTCCAAAGTCCCCAGTTTCTCCGTGATCGTGAAAGCATTCACTTCGGCTACGCCCAAGTTGAATTTATCCGCGAAATAGCCTTCAAGCGCCTTGCCCAAGGCATCATGGAACGCTGCGCGGTCGTTGTTCTTCATGGCGGCTTCCGCTGCGGTAAGCCGTTGGCGCGCCACTTTGTCCGCACCGCGGCGTCTTTGGCCTTGTGCGTCACCAAGGCGATCGTCACGGCGACGCTTCCACAAGAAGAGCAACAGGAGCAGGGCAGGTGGGAGCACCATACCGAGGGCATATTTCCAAGACCCGAAAAGATGGTGGCCCAACGGTCGCAGATCCAGATCTCCTGAACGGATGTAGCGGATGTCGGTCCCCAACTGCTTCACGTCGGTCTTCATCGGCACGCCTACCGTAGCGGCGCCGCCTGTAGTGCCCGGTGCCACATCGAATTTCAGGTCGCCGGACTTGAGCTGCTTATAGCTATTGCTTTCAGGGTCGAAATAGCTGAAGGTGAGTGAGCCGAGATCATACTTGCCTTCGTGCCGTGGTATCAATAGGTATTGGAATTCCCGGCTGCCGCTCATGCCCGTTCCGTTCACCGTGATCTTATCGTCGATCTTCGGATCATAACTCTCGAAGTCCGGAGGCAGGCCCAATTTCGGAGAGTCGATCAACTTCAGGTTGGCCCTCCCTGTGAAGCGAATGGTCAGGTCGATCGCTTCGTTGGCCTTCACGTTCGGCTTGGGTGCATCCACCTCGAGCCGCAGATCCCCTACCGCGCCCATGAAATCCGCAGGCTTGTTCGATGGCAATTCCATCACCGTGACCTCACTGGCATTGCTCTGAATGCTCACGGGCGTCCCACTGCTGAAGAATCCGGGGTTGACGAGATAGTTCAACGTCATGGGTTCCACACGCAACTTGCCGCTGCGCAAGGGGATCAACACTTGCTTCTTCAGTACCGCCACATTATAGCGAAGTCCATTCACCGTGCGTGGTACACGTTCCCAGTTCGTCTCGCCCAGTTCCACCTCCTCAGCCCAAAATCCGCTCAGCTTCGGTAGGTCATAATCACGGGGTTGTAGTGAATTATAGCGCGAGAAGAGCGTGTAGGTAGCGATGATCTGTTCGCCCACATAGGCCTTGCTCTTGCTCAGCGTGATCGTGCAGAAAAGGTTCGGATCGGTCTTTTGGGCCTGGTCCACTTGGGCACTTGTGGCGCCTGTGCTGCTGCCTTTCTCCACATGGATCCGGATGGGTTCAGTCTGCAGGACGCTGTTGCCTGTACGAACGGTGGATGGCCCGATGGTGAAGTCGCCAGGCTGTGTAGCGGTGAGGAACCAGGAGCGTGACGAGGAGCGGCTGATGCTGCCGTTTATGCTGCTGAAACTATTGCTTTCGTAAGGCCCTTGCACTACGGTCAAACCCCCAAGATCAGGGGTGGTCATGCTTCCTCCGCTGGGTGAATTGCTCAAAGCGATGGTGAGCTTGACGGCCTCGCCCACGGCGATCTCGTTCCGATCCACACTGGCTTGGAAAGTTACCTGCTGTGCACGCAGCATGCTGCCCGATATCAGGAAGAGCAGCACCGGTATGATCGATCGTTTCCACATCGTGGTCACCAGTCCTTGCCGGTTGGCGGCTTGGGTTTTCCAGCGTGCAATTTCTCACGCACTTTGTCCTGCACTCCTTTCTCAGCCTGCTCCGCTGCATCCAGCATCCGCTGGGCATCCTGCGGATCTATGCGGTCCTGCTGCTGCTGTTGTTGCTGCTTGTCCTCATCCTTCTGCTGCTGGTCTTGCGGCTTTTGCTGTTGGTCCTGTTTGTCCTTCTGGTCCTTGTTCTGGTCGCTCTTGCCCTGCTGCGGTTGATCCTTCTTGTTTTGACCTTGCTTATTCTGGTCTTTGTTGTCCTTGTTCTGTTGCTGCTTCTTCTGCTCGAGCTTCGCCTGGGCGTAAGCGAGGTTGTACCTCGTATCGTTGTCGTTGGGCACGCGCTTCAAGGCTTCCTTGTAAGCGTTCGCGGCCTCTTCATACTTACCCTGCTTCATCCAGGTATTGCCGAGGTTGTGGTAAGCGCGCGCCTGTGCGGCGTTTCCCTTGGCCATGGCGGCCGCATTCTCGAAAGCCTGCTGGGAGGCAGGAAAACTGTCCTGTCGGTAATAGGCGTTCCCGAGGTTGAAGAGACCACGCTCATCGGTGGCCGCTTTGGAGTAGGAATGGATGGCGTCCTTCGTGTCACCCTTTTCATAGGCGGCATTACCCGTACGAATGTCGTGGTCCAGCTTTTGCGCGAGCAGTGTAGGGCCGAAGGCCACGGCAAGGAAGAGGAAGCTCAGGCGTGCCATGGGATGAATTTGCTCCATTTCGGAGAAAGGCCACGCTCTCCCATTAATGCGCCAAGGATAGTGAGGATGCAAGCCACCGCTAGGAAATATTGGAAGCGGTCTTCGTGGCCGGCGAATCGGTAGCTGCCCAGTTCGCTCTGGTCCATGCCGCGCAACCGCGCCACCATGGTATTGATGCCTGTATCCGCCGAGGTGGCATGGATATACTCACCGTTTCCGGCCTCTGCGACCTTCGATAGAATACCCTGGTCCAGCTTCGTGATCACCGTCTGTCCATCCTTGTCTTTCATGAAGCCGACCATGGAACCGTTGTGCCTGATGGGGATCGGAGAGCCTTCAGCGGAACCCATGCCGATGGTGTTCACGACGATGCCATCGGCTGCTGCATCCCGCGCCGCAGCTTCGCCGTTGTCCTCGAAACTTTCACCGTCGCTGATCACGATGATCGTCTTGCCTTTCGCGGGATCGTTCTTGAAGCTCTGGATCGCCTCTTCGATCGCCGCACCCATGGCTGTGCCTTGCCGCTGGATAATGCTTGGGCTGATGCTGCTAAGGAATAACTTGGCCGCACTGCGGTCCGCGGTGATGGGTAGTTGCGTGAAGGCATCCCCAGCGAAGACCACGATCCCCAATCGGTCGCCCTGCATGCGGTCTATCAATTGCGATAGTACGCGCTTGGTCACTTCGAGGCGGTTGGGCTTCAGGTCCTCGGCCATCATGCTGTTGCTCACGTCCAAGGCCACTACAACGTCCACGCCCTTGGCCTTCACTTCCTCAAGGCGCGTTCCCATCTGTGGACCGGCCAAAGCGAAAACCGCGAAACTCAACGCGTGACGCAGAAAAAGGAACTTCATCGCGCTGCGCCACGAGGATACACCGGGCACCATCGCCGCGATCAGCGGTTCGCTGCTGAAGCGGTGCAGCGCGCGGTTCTTCAATCCAAGGCCGATCAGGTAGAAGATCACCAGCAGCGGTCCGGCCAGCAAGCCCCAGAGCACTTCAGGCCGTTCCAAGCGGAACTGCGGCAGGTAGCGTGAAGCGGAAAGCCAGCATGTGATACCAATGCCCCAAGCTATCACTTCGATCGCGAGGATGCTGCCCATGATAGCGCCGGTGCGATATGTGCCGCGCGTGTTCATGGTGT
>JBEPUG010000089.1:0-14350 GCA_041691695.1 Flavobacteriales bacterium | reverse complement strand
CTTCGGTACTTGCCAAAAGGTATGCTGCCAATACCGGCCCCACGCCGTCCACGCTGAGCAACAGCTCATACTGTTCGTTCATGCGTGTATCCGCTTTGATGTGATCGAGGATCCGGCGCTCAAGCTCTTTAAGCTGCTTGGCGACCTAGGCGATCCGCTCCTTGCTTAAGCGATCGAATAAGCTGCGGAGCGACTTGTCCACATGGCGGTTCAGGTCCTTGATCCTCACTTGATGGCGGCGCTTGTCCACCACCAGTTGGCGACGGCAGGTCAGGAGTTGCTTGAGCTTGTTCATTCCCAATGCATCAGGCCCCAGCAGACGCGCCTTGTCGTGATGCCTGCGAGCATAGTCCGCGATCCGCTGGGCGTCCACCTTATCATTCTTGCCCCTCGTGCTCCCGATGCTGTGCTTGATATCCAGCGGATGCGCCAGCCAAGTGGGCATACCTGCATGCATGAGCACCTCTACCAGCAGGTATCCGTAATGCCCCGTCGGTTCCAAGCACACCAACGTGTCTTCTTTGGTGACGGCGAACTTCTTACGCCATTGAACTAACAAGGCCTTGATCGACCTGCCTTCATTGGCGATCCGCTCTATGCCCACCACGGTTCCCGATCCATCCATCAAGGCCAGGTCCAAATGCGCCTTACTAACATCGACTCCGATCCAGTGCTTCATCTCGTCCTACTTTTGAGTTTGACCAATGATTCTTGGAGAGGTTGAGCTAAAGCTCCTGTGCTTGATGACTCTAATAGGCCTGCACGCCTGAAATTCTATCTGAGCCTCAGAGCTGAACGGAAGACAGGTACCAATAAGGATCATAGGCCTTGCGCCTATCGCAATGAATGGGTCACCTGACTTCCTGCTCAATCCTCTTCACGGAATCTATCGCGACAAGTGTAGAGTCGCGATGACGGTAGGGTGTTGCGACTTACCCACTCAGATCAGCGCCGGCCACACGCCCAGCACCACCACAGCCACCGCGCACACACTCACCACCAGCCAGTTCAGCGATGATACTATGAACGTCACCGGCTGCTCGGGGCGCACGAAGACCTCGCGTACCACCATGATGTAGTAGTAGATGCCGAGCAGCGCCATCAGCACGCCGAATAGCATCACCTTCAACCAGCCTGCGCCGATGGCGAGCAGGAAGACCTGATACTTCGCGATGAAGCCGGCCGTGAGCGGGATGCCCGCCAGCGAGAGGAACATCGCTAGAGCGCACAGCGCCAACAAAGGTTTCGCGGCGAAGAGGCCTTGGAATATGCCGTTGTGTTCTGCGCCGTTGTTGGCGCGCTTCGCGATGGTGAAGAGAATGAACAGGCCCGTGGTGGCCAACGAGTAGGTGAAGGTGTAGTAGAGCAGCGTATTGCCCACCGCCGCACCGTGACCCGCCGCGTGGCCGTGGTCCGTTAGCAGGGCGAGCAGGAGGAAGCCGCTGTGGGCCACGCTGCTGTACGCCATCAGGCGCTTGAAGTTCGTTTGACGCAGTGCGATCACGTTGCCCACGAGCAGCGTGGCGATGGTGAGCAGCACCATGATCCGCGCCAGCGCATCAGGCATTCCGGTGATGTCGATGAAGCGGTAGAAGGCCGCGAAGCCCGCCATCTTCACCACCGTGGACATGAAGATCGTTACCAGTGTGGGCGCGCCTTGATACACGTCCGGCACCCAGAAGTGGAAGGGCACTGCGCCTACTTTGAACGCCAAGCCAACGACCACGAAGAAGAGGCCAAAGTTCAACATCAGGTCGCTGCTGCCATCCTTCGCCATGTGCGCGGCCAGCGCGTCCAGGTGGAAGGAGCCGGTGATGCCGTAGAGCAGCGTGATACCCATCAGCAGGAAGGCCGTGGAGAAAGAGCCGAGCAGGAAGTACTTGAAGGAAGCCTCGTTGCTGCGCAGGCTATGCTTCTTCCCGCCAGCGAGGATATACAACGGGATGCTCAGGATCTCGATGCCTACAAAGAGCATCAGCATGCTGGTATACGAAGTGAGGATGAAGCCGCCCACCAGCGAGAAGAGCATCAACGCATATTGCTCCGCGACGTGGTGTTCTTGACGGGCGTAGTAGTCGGGGCCGAAGAGGAAGATCAGCACGGTGATCACGGCCATGCCGATGTTGAAACCGATACTCAAGCGGTCGAAATGCACCATGCCGACCAGAAGCGGGTCGTCGATGTGCCAGCCGGTATAGAAGAGCGCGATCGCGCCGAGCAGCCCGAGGATGCCAACCGGTGCCAACCAGCTCTTCTTCGCGAACAGCCCGAGATACAGGACCAGCACGCCCAGCACGGAGATCAGGATCAGCGCGCTCATCTCAAGGCAGGGAGGTGAATGAGTTCAACAATTGCTGCACGGGGCCGTCCACCAAATGGAGGATAATATTCGGGAACACACCGAGCAGCATGAAGATGGCGATCAGCGGCACCAGGAACAAGTGCTCCTTACTGTCCGCGTCGGTGACGGCGAGGTTGCGGTCCGGTCCGAGCATCACGCGCTGGTAGGCGTAGAGCATGTAGATCGCACCGAGCACGATGAGCACCACACCGGCGAGGGCCGTCCAGTTATTCCACTCCCACAGTCCGTTGTAGATCAACCATTCACCCACGAAGCTCTGCGTCAGCGGCAACGCGATGGCGTTGCCCACCACGAACATGAACAGCAGTGCGAACCGCGGCATGCGAGTCTTCAACCCGCCCATGCTGGAAAGATCGTTGCTGCCGGTGCGTTGTGACACCGCGCCCACGATGTAGAAGAGGCAGACCATCAGCACGCCGTGCGCGAACGTCTGGTACATGGTGCCGCTGATGCCGTAGACATTCCACGTGAAGAGCCCCGCGCACATCAGGCCGAGGTGGCTCATGGAGGAATACGCCACCATGCGTTTGAAATCGTTCTGGCGGAAGGCGATCACCGCGGCGTAGAGCGCGCCGAAAAGACTGAGGCCGATCACCAACGGACTCCAGTGCTGCGCGCCTTCCGGTACGATGGCGAAGAGGAAAACGATGATCCCGTAGAGGCCCATCTTGCCCATCACGGCGCTCAGCACCATCGTGCCCTGCGTGGGCGCCATGGTGTAGGTCTCCGGCTGCCAACTGTGGAAGGGGAAGATCGGCATCTTGATCGCGAAGGCGAGGAACATCGTCCAGAAGAGCCAGAGCTGCACATGCATCGGCAGGTGCAAAGCGGCCAATGCGGAGAAATCGGCGCTGTGCGGTGCGGGCGTCTGCAAGGTGACGTAAGCGATGGAGAAGAGCAGCGCGAGTCCGCCGAGCAGCGTGTAGAGGAAGAAGCGCACGGTGATGGCGCGCTTGTGTTCGCCGCCCCATTTCAGCAGCAGGAAGAAGATGGGCAGCAGCGTGAGCTCGAAGAAGATGTAGAAGAGGAACGCGTTCTGCGCGGTGAAGACGCCGAAGAGCGCCGCTTGGCAGAAGAGCAGCAGCGCGTTCACCAGAGGCGGATCGCCAACAGGTTGCTTGTAGCCGGTGCCGATGATGAAGGGAAAGAGCACACCAGTGAGGATCAACATCAGCAGGCCGATGCCGCCGTAGCCCAGCACGAAGCGCAGGCCCCACGCGGGCACCCAGTCGTGCGAGATGCCGATCATCATGCCGCCGGTCCAGCTGTGCCAGAGCCAGAGCACGAGTGCGAGCGAGAGCACCGTGGACACCAGAGCGATGCCGCGCGCCATGTTCGCAGGGCGTGCGATCAGCAGCAGCAAGCCTGCCAGCAGGGGGATGAGTATCAGCGCGAGCAATTCCATCGTCTCGTCTATGCGAGTTCACGAGGTTCGGTAATACCCGTTGCAAATGCACCAGCGGCAGTGGACCGAGCGGAGATTTTCAGCAATGGCGAAGAGGAACAGGTGCACATGGTCATGGTCAGCCGCAAGTTGCTATTTCTCGATCAGTTCCTTCAGCATTTTCAAAGCAGGATTTTCCACACCTTGTTCTTCCTCCTGTTTTGCTCCGGGCCGGTTATCCATCTGCACGATCTTCAATTCCGTTCCAGTTCCCCTTTGGGTCAACCGGTATTCCATCTCGAAATAATTCTCGGGCTTGTCCTCAAGGTCAGGTCGCGGGAAGAAGAGGGTGGACTTCAGGTCTTTGTGCGGATTGAATGACAACACCGTTCCGTACTGTTCGAATGTCTGTCCCTCCCACATATTCTTGAAACTGATCTTGCTGCCGACCTTCCAATCCGTGGTCAATTCGCTTCCGTACTGCCACTGCTTCACCTTTTCCGATCGTGTAAGCGCTTCCCAAACGCTTTCAGGCGAGGCGTTGAGCGTTAATTTGGAAATATTCGTTGCCATGTTCTTTGGTTCACGAACTACACGCCGAATAAGGTGATGATCAATAGCACGACCACGCCCACCATCATGCCGAAGAGGTAGAAGCTGGTATTGCCGGTCTGCACTTTGCGCAGCCATTCACCGATCCCCTGCGCGGCCTTGCCGCTGCCAGCGGTGAGGGGCACGGCGATCTTCTCTTCGCCAATACTGAACAGGTGCTTACTCAACCAGCCGAACGGTTTCTCGAACAACCAGGCATAGAGTTCGTCCAGCATCCAGCGCTTCGCGATCAAGCGTTTCAGGAAAGGCATGTCGGCCGTGTCGCCGTCCAGTGTGGTCTTCTTGTAAAAGAGCGTCCACGTATACCAGATGGTGAGCAACACCAAGCCGGTGCTGATCGCCATGAGCGTCCATTCCGTGTTGGCGGAAAGCTCGAAGTTCTCCACACCGATGCCATCCGCGGCACTGGAGAGGAAGCCCTTCAGCCAGTCGTGGCCACCGAAGATGTGCGGGATGTTCAACACACCACCGATCGCGCTCAGGATGGCCAGTACCACCAAGGGCACCGTCATCACCTTCGGACTTTCATGCGGATGCGCTTTGCCGCGATAGGTGCCAAAGAAGGTGAGGAACAACAGGCGGAACATGTAGAAAGCGGTGAGCATCGCGGCGAAGACCAGCACCGCGTATGCAGCCGGACTTGCAGCGAACGTGCTCGCGAGGATGCCATCCTTGCTGAAGAAACCACTCAACGGCGGGATGCCGCAAATGGCCAGTGTAGCGATGAGGAAGGTGACATAGGTGGTCTTCGTCACGTTCTTCAGCCCGCCCATCTTGCGGATGTCCTGCTCGCCGCCCAGCGCATGGATCACACTGCCCGCTGCGAGGAAGAGCAGCGCCTTGAAAAACGCGTGCGTGGTGACGTGGAACATACCGGCGCTGTAAGCACCCACGCCGAGCGCGGCGAACATGTAGCCGAGTTGGCTCACCGTGGAATAGGCGAGCACCTTCTTGATGTCGTTCTGGAACAGGCCCACCGTGGCGCCGAAGAGCGCCGTGCCGACGCCGACCCACAGGATGATCTCCTGCGTGTAGGGTGCCAGTGCGAAGAGCACCGAGCTGCGCACGACAAGGAAGATACCGGCGGTCACCATCGTGGCGGCGTGAATCAATGCGCTCACCGGCGTGGGGCCGGCCATGGCATCGGGCAGCCACGTGAGCAATGGCAGTTGCGCGCTCTTGCCGGTTGCGCCGAGGAAGAGCAGCAGCGTCGCGGCGACGATCAGCGGATTGCCGGAGGCCATCATGCCGCCCTGCTTCATTACGTCCACGTAGTTCAGCGTGCCGAACTGGTAGAACATCAGGGCCATCGCGAGCACCATGCCGATGTCGCCGATGCGGTTCATCACGAAAGCTTTGCGGCCCGCGTAGTTGAATGCCGGGGTGGTGTACCAGAAACCGATCAGCAGGTAACTGCACATCCCCACGCCTTCCCAACCGATGAAAGTGACCAAGAAGTTGGAGCCCATCACCAGCACCAGCATGCTGAAGCTGAAGAGATTCAATTGCGCGAAGAAGGTGGCCGCACGCGGATCGTCGTGCATGTAGCCGATGGAGTAGAGATGGATCAACGTACCGATGCCGGTGACGATCAGCATCATCCACAGCGAAAGCGCATCGATCTGCAAGGCGAACGGAATATCCATCGCACCCACATGGATCCAGTCGAAGAGATGCACGATGTGCGTCTGGCCGTCGTGGCCGAGGAAGAGCATCAGCGAAGCGATGAAGCTCAGCGCCACCATGGCAGTGCCGATACCGCCAGCCGCGTAAGCCGAAAGCTTGCGGCGACCGAAGCCCGTGATGAAGACACCCAGCAGAGGCAGGGCCGGCACCAGGATGGCGAGGAGGTCCAGCTTCACCATTTCAGGCGGTTCAATTGGTTCAGGTCCACGCCGTCCGTGTTCCGTTTCATCAACACCAGTATCGCGAGACCCACCGTCACTTCCGCAGCGGCGACGAGCATGATGAAGAAGACCATCACCTGTCCGCCGGGGTCGCTATGGTAAGCACTGAATGCGACGAGCAGCAGATTCACGCTGTTGAGCATCAGCTCCAGGCACATGATCACGATGATGATGTTGCGGCGCACCAAGGCTCCGATCATCCCGATGCTGAACAGCAGGAAACTGAGGACCATGTAGTCCATCAAGGGCACCACGCGGATGGCGGTCATCACGTTCTCCATCAGGCGGCGCGGTCGTTGGGTTCGCTGCTGGGCGGCAGGTTCAAGTTCGCGGTACCGTCCTTCTTGGCCAGCATCATCGCCCCGGCCATGGCTGAAAGAAAGAGGACGCTGCTCAGCTCGAAGGGGAGCAAGTAGTCTTGGAAGAGGGACATGCCGATGCGCTTCACCAGCCCGATGCCGGGGTCGAAGCCCGCAGGGATCGGCGTACTCAGCCCTTGCCGTGTAGCCGCCAGCAGCACCAGGAAGAAGAGACCACCCGTCACCACCGCAAGGACTTTCGTGATCACCGGCTTCTGCACCTCCACCATCGTGTTCATGTTCAGCAGCATGATCACGAAGAGCATCAGGATCATGATGGCCCCGGTGTAGACGATCACGTGGACCATTGCGAGGAACTGCGCATTCAGCAGGATGTAGTGCGCTGCGATGCTGAGAAAGCACACTACCAGCGCGATCACACTGTTGATCGGGCTCTTGGCCGACACCACCACCAGAGCGGCGATGACCGAGATGGCGGCGAAGAAGTAGAAGAGGTATAGCATAGCGGCCTCGGAACGGGTACGGCGGCGAAAGTAAACGCATCGGGGGGAATGCGAGGTACCGCAGGTGATGGCTTCGGATTTTAACCGCAACGACGCGACGGCGCAACGAATGCGCAACGCCTGAAAAACTCGCCCGCGGTCGCGGTGTTGACCTGCGGTGCAGTTCACCGAACAAGCTCCTCGCGGCGTCCTTCCCTTTGAAACTGCATTTGTTGCGTTCCCGTGGCGTCGTTGCGCCGTGGCGGTGGAAGTTCTACCCATTCGTTGCAGGTCCAGCTGCGAGGATGATCCATTCAGCAGTAGGTTCACCCGCCGAAGTATCTTTCTTGCCGGACACATGAGCATCATGCGCTTTCGTCACCGAGGCATGCCCCCTCTGAAAGGACGGGCACACATTTCGATCGAATGGTAATGGATCGTGGCGCACTCCTCCTGCTCCCACTGCTGGCATGCGGCGTGACAAACGCGCAGGACAATCAGTACTGGACGCAGCAGCAGGGCACGCGCACCACGCTTCTCGGCGGTGCGTCCATGGCCGCCATCACGGATAACAGCTCCTTCTATTCCGACCCGGCGCTGCTCTGCTTCCTGAAGAGCTCCAGCGTCACGGTTACGGCCGATTACTACTACACGCAACATGTGCGTACCCGCGACCTTAACGGACTGGGGCTGGACATGGCCTCTTCCCAGCTGAACGGCGCACCCCGCATGGTGGTGTTCTCCTTCCCGCTGAAAAAGGACAGCCCATGGGCGCTTGGTCTCGGAATGGTGAACACACAATACAGCGCGTTCACCCTGAACGAACAAGCCGTAAAGACCGTGGATGCGGCGGGGCCACCTCCCACCGCGCACTTGCGCCAGTCCATTATCAGCCTGCAAGACCAATCGCGTGAGGATATGGGCGGCGTGGCCATCAGCCGCCGCCTTTCGGAACGCCAAGGCATAGGCATCACGGTGCTCGGTGCCTATCAAGTGCAACAGCACGACCTGAGCGTGGACGCCGACGTGCTGGACACCGACCCCACCAATGGCAATGGGCTGCTCGCTACCTGGTCCCTGGCGGAGCACACGGTGATGAACGGCGCCGGCCTGCTCTGCAAGCTCGGCTGGAACTACCGCGGCGATCATACGCACGTGGGCCTCACCATCACCACGCCGCGTGCACAGTTGCATCGATTGAGCGACGGCCTCTATTTCATCAGTGCGCTGGGTCTTCCACAGGAGGACAGCATCTCTTACCGCTACGTGGTATACGGCACCGATCTGCCCACCACATGGCACTCCCCCTGGGTGGTGGATGCCGCAGTGGAACGCGAATTCGGCAAGTCCAATTTCTTCCTGCGCGTCGCGTGGTTCAGCGCCGTGCCGCTGTATACCGTGATGCATGTGTCGCCTGATGAGGACCTGAGCGCCGGTCGCTTACTTCCGCCTGATGACCGCTATAACAGCCTGGTCGATTCACGCCGCTCGCTGTTCAATATGGCCGTGGGTGCTGCCACGCCACTCAGCACCGCCGTCTCCCTGCTCGTCGGCATGCGCACGGACCTCAACTACGTCGATCGCGGTTCGCTCGACCGCGGTAGTGTGATATCCACCACCTACAGCTATTGGGACCTCTACCACCTGAGCGCCGGCGTGGACCTGCACAACCAACACATTCAGGCCACCATCGGACTGGTGTATTCCTTGGGCAGCAGCAATGACCCGCTGCGGAACGCTCACGACTACCTCCCGGACCAGCCCGCGGATGAGGTCATCACGCTGCACACCACGTTCAAACAGCTCGGTATCGCCTTCGGCTTCAACTACTTTTTCTTCGGCCCTGCAAGCAAGGACGCGAAGACGCCCTAGCACGCACAACGCTTAACCGCAGAGGACGCGGAGAGCGCAGAGAAGAGAGAGAAGCGCCGCCTGCGGCGGTTGAGGGCGCGGAGGAATGCGGAGTACCGGAGGTGACGGCTTCGATCTTGACCACGGATCAACACTGATGAAGAACCGTAGGTGACGGCTCCCCGACCACCCCTGACGTCATCGCGAGGCCGCATTTGGGCCGAAGCGATCTTGTCATGGCGCCCGCGGCACCGGCCTTGATCCAACGCTGATCATCCTTTCATCCGCGCACTTGCCGCGCATGCCTGCGTGCCGGAGGCATGGCGTGCGAGGTGTGCGCCTGTGGCGCAATGAAGGCGAGGTGCAGTCAGGCCCTCTTTGTGTCCTTCGTGCCCTTTGTGGTATGCTCCCGTAGCGTTCCCGTTACGTCGTTGCGCCGTGGCGGTGGGAACTGCATTCCATAAACGAACAGAGGGCCCGAAGGCCCCCTGCTACTGCGCAACGCGCATGGTGGTGGTGTGTGGTGCACGGCTACTTCTGCATGCTCTTGATCACCGTGTAGATCTCGTCGCTATGGTTATGGTAAGAATAACTGCCGAGCTTTTTGAGGAACGCTGTCCGCTTGGGGGCGTCCGGCCGGGCGGTGTTGGCGGGCGCGTCGAGTTCATCGCCCACCTTGTCGATGTCCTCCCAATTCGCGAACTCCGTAGTGGTGACGTAGGAACCACCAAGGCTTCCCCATGCATGGATGAGCAAAGCGTAGTGCTTGATCAAGGTGCTCTTGGCGATCACCTTGTCGTAATACTCTTGGAAGGTGGCTTGCATATCAGCCCTGGTGGCGCCTTCGGGAACTACGAACTTCGTCGTGGTCTGCGTGACATAATCGAACTTGGGCGCGTCCTGCGCAACGGCGCTGATGCTGGTGCCGCAAAGGGCTACGAGCAAGGTGGAAAGGGCGAGGGTCTTCATCGTCTTCATCATATCGGGTTTTAGGTGGTTGATCGAATAGTTGAAAGAGGTTCTTCTCCTGCGGTAAAAGTCCACCTGCCTTCCCGCTCCGCAACTGGTGGAAATACCGGTTTTGTTGCGTACCCTTCCGGAAGGCCAAGCGGTGCCGGTGCTGTCGGCATGTGGGGTCACTTCGATCGAAATTTCTTCGCGTTCGGTGCGGGTTCTGGTATCCAGCAAGGCGCAGCGTCGGGATCATCGTTTCCGATCGGCTCAAAAGCGCGCTCACCGTGTTGCCGCCTCGTCAACGGTTCGTATTCCACATGTTCGCATACACCTTCCAATCACCATCGACCTGCTTCCACACGTTGAGGTACTTCCCCACTTCAAGGGCATTCTCCTTGCCGTACCGCATGGTGTAGTTGCCTTCGTCGATCACATACTCCCCATTCCCGTAGAGGCGCGTGGTCTCCTCGGTGAACTCCGAGACACCGAAGGCCAGGTATTCCGCGTTCAGCCGGGCAATGGCCGCACTGCCGATCACCGGCTCGGCGTTGGGTCCGAGGACGCGTGCATCGGTTGTGAAGTAGTTGATCAGCACTGCGCTATCACCGGTGATGTGTGCCGCGGTGAAGCGATCGTTCTTCCCGTTGATGATCCGCCCAACCTCAGCGAGATCGAACGTGGTCGAAGTATCCTTTATGACAGGTGCGGGATCGGCAGCGCTGTTGCCGCAACCCAGAGTGGATGCAATGACGCAGACGCTCATGAGCGATGCGCCGATCAGGTCTGTTCTCTTCATGTGGGTTGATGTAGTTCCGTTCAATACTCCCGCCTCATTCCACTGTGGGCTGAGGATCCGGCTCCAGTTGCGCCACGGTCCTTTTCGCCTTGGCCAAGCGGATCTCCACGTTCTTCTCCACCAAACGTTTGGTGGCCCACTTCTCCAGCCGATAGTGCAGCGGTACCAACAGTGCCGCGATGCACACCAGGCCCAGCAGCATGAGGAATGGAGAGTGATGCGTGATGGAGCCGATCACCGGATGCAGCACGAGGTTGAGGAATTCGAAGACGATCAGCAGCGCCACCACACTGAGGAAGGAGATGACCTTCGCGCTGGCGATGAAGCTCCGGCTGAGGATGAGGAAGAGCAGGACGAGCACCACGATCCCCAGTGCGATCAACGCGTACTGGATGTTCTCGTGACGCTGTTCGTCATCCTGCGCCTTCACCACCGCAAGCTCTTGTTGCCGCGCATCCTCCTCGAAGGTCATCAGCTGCGTCTGCTGGATCGCCTTGAAATTGTAGAGGCTGTCGTTGGCGACCTTGTACATCTCGGAATACTTGAAGGCGCTGTCCACGTTCGTTTTGCGATAGAGGTCAGTGAGCAGTTGCGCGGGCTTCATCACCATGGTGGAGAAGGGCGTGCCCTGCACGACGGTGATGGCCTTCGTCGCGTAGACGATGGCGGAATCGTTCCGGCCCGCGGCCGAGTGGAATTCGGCGAGTGCGGTGTAGGGTATGTTGATGTACTTGGGCGAGCCGATCCGATGGCCTTCATCCACTGCGAGCTGGAAGTAGCTCTCTGCGAGCCTCGGATCGCCCATGCGCGCTTGGATCGCGCCGAGCTGTCCGTAGATGGCGCCGAGGTAGTCCTTGATGCCACTGCTCATGATGAGTTCGTAGGCCTTCTGCGTATAGATGAGCGCAGAGTCCAGCTTGCCGGCGCCCAGGTAGCTCTCGCCCAGGAACATGGGGCCCACGATGGTGAACATGTTCACCTCGATCTTGGCCGCGTTCGCCATGGACTTGCGTCCGTAGGTAATGGCCTTCGGGTATTCCTGAAGGTCGAGGTAGTTGGTGGAGAGGCCTGCGTAGGCGCTGGCGAGCAGCCGTGGATCGCCGGTCTCTTCGGCCACCGCCACGCCCTTGATGTTGTACTCCAGCGCCTTCGCAGTGCTGCCGAATTCCCGGTAGTCATAGCCCAAGCAGAGCAGGCCCAAGGTCTGGGAGACCTTGTCGCCGGTCATTTGCCCATGTACCAGGAGCACGTCGGCGTTGCGCATGTCCAGTACGGGGTTCGTTTCCGAAATGGTGAGGCCGCTGAAGCCGAGGTAGAACCGGGCGCTGTCGCTCTTCTCTTTGTCCAGCTGGGGAAGGATCTCCTCCATGGTCTGGGCATGAACGGGAACGGCGTGCAGCAGGAGAACGTAGAGAAAAAAGGATGTGATGTTGCGCATCGGCTTAAGGTGGTGGCTGGTCCAATGCCGCGTTGAATATGGACGGGGCGGAAATGCGTTCCAAAAGTGGATCAGCTATGTGGGCCAGCACCTCGTAGAAATACCGGTTTCGTGCAGAGATCAGATGATCAGAAAATGGAATGCAATATCTCTGCAGGGACTTCTTCTATGGACCCTCGCGACAAGAGAATGGACATGGATGGACGCGCCTATTCGCGTCCATTCTACACCGTACCAAAGTGATAGACCTGCACTGGAGTGTCAATCGGACCTCGCTAACGCACCGCCTTCCGGATCGCACCCACCAGCACCTCCTGCTTGAAGGGCTTCGGAATGAATCCGTCCATCCCCGCATCCATGCACTGTTGCACTTCGGCCTGCAGAACGTTCGCGGTCATAGCGAGGATGGGCGTGAGCGCCTTGATGCTCGGCAAAGCCCGGATGGCGCGCGTGGCCTCATAGCCGTCCATCACCGGCATCTGCACGTCCATGAGGATGAGGTCGTAGGTGTTCGCTTGCAGCATGTCCAGCGCGAGCTGCCCGTTCGCCGCCACGTCGATTCGCACGTCGGGGATCGCGTTATCCAGCTCCACCTGCGCCACCATCACGTTCAGCTTGTTGTCCTCCACCAAGAGGATGCGCAGATTCCGTAGGGGCGGATGATCATCCGCCCCTACGGATCGCCGCCCGATCTCCACATCTGCAACACCAAGCGCATACGGGATTTTGATGATGAACGCACTGCCCTTCCCCACCTCACTTTCCACACCGATGGTGCCGCCCTGCATGTCGATCAAGCGCTGGCAGATAGTAAGGCCCAAACCCGTTCCGCCGAAGCGCCGCGTGTGATCGCTTTCCGCCTGCATGAACTCATCGAACACGCGCGCCAAGCGGTCCGGAGCAATGCCGATGCCCGTGTCGGTGACGGTGCACCGCAGGCCGATCATCTCGCCCGCTGCTGCATCTCCAACGGATACCGTTGCCGCCACTTCCATGTTTACTTCCACGGAACCTTTCTCCGTGAACTTGATGGCGTTCCCCACCAGGTTCATCAGCACTTGCCGCAGCCGTGTTGGATCGCCGATCAACGCTTCCGGCACGGCATCATCCACGCGGGAAGAGAGCACCAGCCCTTTCTCTTTTGCTCGATACTGCATCACGGAGATCACATCCTCCAAGATCTTTCCCGGCGCAAAGCCGACTTTTTCCATTTCCAAGCGGCCCGCCTCGATCTTGCTCAGGTCGAGGATCTCGTTCACGATGCCGAGCAGGTTCTCGCTGCTGTTGGCGATGGCGTCCACGTAGCGTTCTCGCGTGCCGGGATCGGTCGGCGCATCGCGGCGCAAGGCGTTGCTCATGCCCACGATGGCGTTCATCGGCGTGCGGATCTCGTGGCTCATGTTGGCCAGGAACTGCTGCTTCACCTGCTCGCTTTTTTCCGCGCGCTCCTTGGCGGTGCTGAGCTGCGCGGTCCGTTCCTGCACGGTGCGCTCCAGGAATTTCTTCTGACGCCGCTGCACACGGATATAGAGCAGGACCATGCCGCCCAAGGCCAACGCGCATAGCGCATATAACCAGCCCGTGCGCCACCACGGCGGCAATATTTCCAAACGGAACGAAGTGCCGACGGTATCCCAGATCCCATCGCGGTTGTCGCCGCGCACGCGGAAGGTGTACATGCCCGGATCCAGGTTCGTGTACGCAGCGCTGTTGTTCGTGCCTGCATCCACCCAATCCGGGTCGAAGCCTTCGAGCTTGTACATATAGCGGTGAAGGCTCGGCGCACCGAATTCCATGGTAGCAAAGGAGAAGCTCACCATGTTGGCACTGTGCGGAATGGTCATGCCACTGCTGAGGTACGCGGGCTTGCTGAGCGGCGATCCCGGATCGCCGAACAATACCGGCTTGTTCATGGAATACACGCTGGTGATCCGGATCGGTACCGCCGTAGAGTCCTCTACAAGATCGTGCGGATCGAAATAGTTGAAGCCATTGACGCCCCCGAACCAAAGCCAGCCTTTCGCATCCTTGCAGTAGGCATACCGGTTGAACTCGTTGCTCTGCAGGCCATCGCTCACGGTGAAGTCGCGGAATGCCTTGGTCTTCCGGTCGTAGCGGGCGATCCCTTTGTTGGTGCTCATCCACAAACGGCCATCGTTGTCGGCGAGCACGCCGTAGACCACATCGTTAGGTAGGCCGTTCTTGGTGGTGATGCGCTCCACATCGCCCGTGCGCGTATCGAAC
>JBEPUG010000088.1:0-14422 GCA_041691695.1 Flavobacteriales bacterium | reverse complement strand
TACCTCCAAGCCTTATGCTGGAATGAAAGTGAACATCCTTGCCTTCTCGCTGGGATATTCCCTTTTCGACGGCCGGATGGTGAAGCGAAGCTCTGCCAAGGCCACGCATGACATTCAGTCCATGCGCTGAGGGCCGCAGGAGGTTTTTGTTGAATAACGCTACGAGTGCGTTTCCAAGGATCCGACGCACTGATCTATTTCTTCCTGCGCGCCTTCTCCATGCCGGGAAGGTTACTGCGCCAGCCCATCTGTATATTATACAGCTTAAAGAAGAGCACATCACCGATGATCGATCGCACGATCTTGCCTGGACGGAATTTTCTGGGTACGGCCGGTTTCCATTGATTGTTGGCCAGATGCAGGCTGTAGCCTTTTTCATTTTGGTAGGTGGGCAGGATGAAGTATTCCTTGGGCAGGATCCGGATATCGTCCCCTACAACCTGGTCCCTATTGTCCAAGCGAAACTCCGGATACGCTTCAATAAAATACTCCGTCACGAGGGTGTTGTTCACGATCTCGCATTTCCTGTCATCATAAAGGGTCAATAAGGCTTTGGTGATGGGATGCCCCGGGCGGCAGCCGATAATGGCCGTGGAAAGAAAGTGATCGAATTCGAATGACCAGAAGCATTGCTCTTCGATGAAGGGCGTGAGGCTTTTGATGACCTTGACATCGGTATCCAGATAAATGCCACCATGCTCGTGCAGTACCAGCAGTCGCGCATAGTCACTGGCGAAGGCATACTTTCCTTCGCGGAACATGCGAGCCATCCAAGGGTGGGAAGCCACATCGAGATTACCCTCGTTCCATTCGCAGATCTCGAATTCAGGCATCACTGATCTCCAATGCTCGATGGTTGCCTTCATGCCATCGGGCATGGTGTTACCACCGAACCAGACATAATGGAGTTTCTTGGGGATGTGCACTTGGGCGAGCAGCGCGGAGTTAGGACGCACTGACGGTAGAGGCCCGGGGCCAGAGGTCGCGTCTGCCATTGAATTGAAGCGAAATGGCAGCCTAGCGTCACTTGCGCATTGGTCGCCCCTTAGGTGGATCGGGTACAAACTTACAGGACCAGACCGGGGGCGACCAAGAATATGCACTTACACTTTCCTTTGGAAGTAGGCCGCTCAGCAACTCCGATAAGGTCGATCGCATTCATCGATCCGGGCAAGAAGGAGACCTTACTTTTCGGGCAGAATATCATTTCATGCCCCATCGTCCATTCCATTCTTGCCGTCACTTCTTCATCCTATTATCCTTACTTCTCGCAGCCTGCCATGGCCCCGATAAGCCTGCACGACCGAGCGCGGATTTCATCCCTTACATCCCTGCATTCACATCAGGTCATATCTCTGCCCGTGCACCGATCCTCGTGCGCTTGGCCGAAGGCGCCGCATTGACCGACACCTCGGAAGCCTCGATCCAAGGGCTGTTCGATCTCAGCCCCGATGCTCCCGGTGTCGTATCCTGGTATGATGCGCACACTCTCTCCTTCCAGCCTCGCGAGCGACTTAAGCAGGCCACGACCTACAACGTGACCTTCCATTTGGGCAAACTGATGGAGGTGACGCACGAACTGCGGGACTTCAAATTCGGCATCACCACCTACGAACAGAATATCGACCTGAAGGTGACCGACCTGCAAAGCCTCTCGCCCACGGACCTCACGTGGCAGCGGGTGGTGGTTTCCATCTTCACCAGCGATGATGCCACCGGTCAGGACCTCGCCGGCAGCGTAACGGCGACGCAGGACGGACGGTCGCTGAAGATGACGTGGGAACATGAGCCGGGCGGCACCTTGCACCGTGCTGTCGCGGATAGCGTGCTGCGCGGCGGAAAGGCCAGCAGTGTGGAGTTCCGATGGAACGCGAAGAAGATCGGAGGCACCACGGAAGGAAGCACCACATTCACCGTTCCCGCCATCGGCGACCTGAGCTTGATCTCCTCCGAGACCTCTACGGAAGGCGATCAATATGCCACCTTGCTATTCAGCGACCCCTTGGATGCCACACAGGACCTGAGTGGCTTGGCCGGCGTCCAAGGCGTGGATCACGTTCGACTCGCGGTGACGGGCAACAAACTGATGCTCTATCCCGAGGACCGGCTCACCGGCGGTCAAACGGCCTTCGTGGCCGCGGGCTTGAAGAATGTGAACGGCCGCGCGCTCGGCAAAGACATCGATGTGGACCTCAACTTCGAGGAAGTAAAACCCAATGTACGAGCGGTGGGCAGCGGCACCATTCTACCCAGCACCGACGGACTGCTCTTCCCTTTCGAAGCGGTGAACCTGAACGCGGTTGACGTGCGTATCGTCCGCATCTACGCGGACAACGTGCCACAATTCCTGCAGGTGAACGACATGGACGGTGGGCAGGAACTGGCGCGCGTGGGGCGGCTTGTGCTGAAGAAGACCGTGCCTTTGGAAGCCAAGGAAAAATTGAAGCCCGGCAGTTGGAACCGCTACTATCTGGACCTTGACAAGCTGATCAAAGCGGAACCGGGGGCCATCTATCGCATCAGTCTCGGCTTCAAGCAGGCGTATGCCACCTATCCCTGTTCGGGCAGTTCCCCAAAGCCGCAACTGCTCGAACCTCAGCAGATCTCCGATGAGGACGATGCCCAGTGGGACACGCCGCAGAAATACTACTACAACGACGAATACAATGACTACGGTGACGAGGACGAGCCGTACGACTGGCAGAAACGAGACGACCCCTGCTCCGCGAGCTATTACCGCGACAAGGAAGCTGTGGTTGAGCGTAACATCCTCGCATCGAACATCGGCATCATCGCGAAGCGCGGTAACGATGGCTCCATGGTGATCGCCGTAAGCGACCTGCGCACCACCGAGCCGATCGCGAGCGCACAGGTGGAAGTGATGGACCTGCAACGCCGGGACATGGTGAACTCGTTCACTGGTGCCGATGGCCTGCTCACGGTGAATGCCACGAACCACAAGCCCTTCCTCGTTGTGGTAACGAAGGGCAAGGAGACCGGCTACCTCAAGTTGGACGATGGCAGCGCGCTCAGCGTAAGTGATTATGACGTACAGGGCGAGAACGTGGACAAGGGGCTGAAGGGCTTCCTCTACGGCGAACGTGGCGTGTGGCGTCCGGGTGATTCGCTCTATCTCACCTTCATCCTGCAGAAGGCGGAGCAGAAGCTGCCAAAGGATATTCCGGTGACATTGGAACTGACCGATCCGCAAGGCAGGCTCGATCAACGCATCGTGCGCACCTCCGGCGTGGAAGGCACATACGCCTTCCGATGTGCCACGGCCGCCGATGCGCCCACAGGTGTATGGAGTGCCCGCGTGATCGTTGGAGGCACCGCATTCTACAAGCCGATCCGGATCGAGACCGTGAAACCAAACCGTTTAAAGATCCTGATCGACCTCGGCGGCGAGCGGTTGACAGCGGACGACACCAAGCGCGTGCAACTGCAAAGCAACTGGCTACATGGGACGCCGGCAAAGGACCTCAAGGCGAAGGTCACGGTGAGCCTATCCCGCTCCACGGCCAGTTTCAAGGGCTATGAGAAGTACACGTTCGACGACCTGAACAGTGACCTCAATACCGAGGAAACACCTGTCTATGACGGAACGCTCGATGTGGACGGCCATGCGTCCTTCCCCTTTGACCTGCACCTGAACCAGCGCTCGCCCGCAGCGGTGAAGGCCAATGTGGTGACGCGCGTTTTCGAGGCTGGTGGCGACGCCAGCATCGATCGTACCGACGTACAGTATTACCCCTACTCTTCCTATGCTGGCCTGCAAATACCGGCTTCCAACAATGATTGGGGCACTTGGTCCACCGACACGACCTACGCGCTGAGCGGCGTGGCCATTACTGCCAGCGGAAAACCCTTGCCGCAGCATCCGTTGCGCGCGCAGGTGTACAAAGTGAACTATAACTGGTGGTGGAGCGGCGACATGGACGAGCCTTCCAACTACATGAATGCGCCGAGCTCACGCATCATCAGCGATACCACCGTGATGACCGATGCAAACGGCAAAGCGATCATTCCCTTCCGCGTGGACCGCCCGGAATGGGGCCGCTTCGTGGTGCGCCTCAGCGATCCGAAGAGCGGCCATGCGAGTGCTTCGCAACTCTATCTCGATTGGCCAGGTTATGCGGGCCGCAGCCGTCGGCAGGACAACAAGGAGGCCGCGATGTTGCGCTTCAATAGCGACAAGGAGAAGTATAACGTCGGTGATAAATGCGAGATCACCTTCCCCAGCTCCGGAGCAGGTCATGCATTGGTGAGTCTGGAAAGCGGCAGTCGCGTTCTAAAGACCGAATGGATCCAGCTGAAGAAGAAGGAGAAGGAAACGAAGTACAGCTTCACGATCACGGCGGATATGGCGCCAAACATCTACGCTCACGTTACGCTGGTGCAACCGCACGCGCTCACCGCTCCGGACAGCCTGAGCGGCGCGGCCAACGACCTGCCCATCCGCATGTACGGCGTGATCCCGATCCTCGTGGAAGATGCCAGCACACACCTTACACCGGTCATCACCACCGCCAAGGAATTCAAGACCGACGTGCCGTTCAGCGTGGAAGTGAGCGAGAAGGACGGCAAGGCGATGACCTATACCCTCGCTATCGTAGATGAAGGCCTGCTCGACCTCACACGTTTCAAAACACCCGACCCGTGGAACTATTTCTATGCCCGGGAAGCTTTGGGCGTGCGCACGTGGGATATGTATGATCAAGTGATCGGCGCTTTCGGAAGGCAGTTGCGCCGCATCCTCGCCATCGGTGGCAGCGACCAAGCCAACCCGGCAGAAGCCGCGAAGGCTGAGCGCTTCAAGCCCGTGGTGCGCTTTGTGGGACCGTTCCAATTGGTCAAAGGCAAGAAGGCATCGCACACCTTCACCATCAGTAACTACGTTGGCAGCGTGCGCGTGATGGTGGTGGCCAACACCCCTACCGAAGCTTACGGCAGTGCGGAGAAAGCCGTACCCGTTCGCAAACCGTTGATGCTCCTCGCCACCTTACCGCGTGTGGTAGGTCCCGGCGAAACGGTGGACCTGCCGGTGACGGTCTTCGCCATGGAGGCCAAGGTGAAGGACGTACAACTGACCCTCACCGCGAACGACCTCTTCCTCATTGATGGCCCTGCCACCAAGTCGCTCACCTTCCCGAGCACCGGTGAGCAAGTGGTGATGTTCCGTGTGAAGATGAAGGATGCGATCGGGGTGGGCAAAGTGCTTCTCACCGCCACCGGCGCGGGCGAGAAGGCCACGCAGAGCATCGAGATCGACGTGCGCCAGGCCGGACAGCCCGAGACCGAGGCCGCGGAGACCGTGGTGGAAGCCGGCAAGACCTGGGAAGCAACGCCCGAGGCTTTGGGTGTGGCGGGCACCAACAGCGGCTACCTCGAATTGAGCGCGCTGCCGCCAGTGGACCTCGGCCGACGCCTGCAATACCTGATCGACTATCCGCACGGCTGCTTGGAACAGACCACCAGTAAGGCCTTCCCGCAACTCTTCCTCGCTGACGTGATGGAAATGGACGACCGTACGGTAAGCGCGATGCGTGGCAATGTGGAAGCGGGGCTGCGGAAGTTGACCCAATTCCAGACAGCGAGCGGCGGCTTCGGCTATTGGCCCGGCGACCACGAGGTGAACGAATGGACCTCCATCTATGCGGGTCATTTCATGATCGAGGCTGAACGAAAAGGCTTCGTGCCGCCACCGGGCCTGAAGGACAAGTGGCTTTCCTACACGCGCCGCGAAGCGCGGGACTGGGCACCAAGCTCCAACGACCAGTGGAGCACTGGCCGGTGGGAATTAGCGCAGGCCTATCGACTCTATGTGCTGGCTTTGGCGAACGGCGCCGAGGCCGGTGCCATGAACCGCTTGCGCACCACCCCGGGACTGGACGCCACCTCGCAATGGATGCTCGCCGCCGCCTATGCGCTGAACAACCGTACTGACGTGGCCAAGGAGATCGTGAATGGACTTTCCACGGAAGTACAACCGTATCGCGAAATGGGTTGGACCTACGGCAGCGGATTGCGCGATGAGTCGATCATCGCCGAGGCCCTGATGCGCATGGGCGATAAGGCAGCGGCCGCAGGCGTCGTAAAGCGGATCGCCGATCGGCTCAACAGCGGCGAATGGTTCAGCACGCAGAGCACCGCATGGGCCCTGCTGGCCGTGAGCCGCCTCAGTGCCGGGCAAACGCCGGACAAGGCCATGCACTTCACCGCCAACATCGCAGGCGCCCAAGGGAAGGATCGCATGAGCCAGAAGCAGATGGTCCGCCTCGACCTGCTCGCTCCCGATGGCAAGAAGAAGGTCAGCATCGCCAACACTGGCCAAGGCGTGCTCTACGTGCGGTTGGTGCGCACTGGGATCCCGGTCGCCGGCGAAGAACATCCTTCCAGCAACGGCCTCGCCATGGATGTGCGCTATGAAACGATGGACGGCCGCGCTATCGATCCCGGATCACTCTCGCAAGGCACCGACTTCCAAGCCGTGGTCAACGTGCAGAACACGGGCACGCGCGGAGACTATCAAGAGCTCGCGTTGACGCAGGTCTTCCCCAGCGGTTGGGAGATCCGCAACAGCCGCCTGGAAGGAACCGAGACCGCACAGTCCAATAGTCCATACCAATACCAGGACATCCGCGACGACCGAGTGCTGACCTACTTCGACCTGGGCGCGAGGCAGACCGCGACCTACCGTGTCTTCCTTAACGCTTCCTACACCGGTCGCTTCCATCTGCCCTCCACCACTTGCTCCGCGATGTATGACAACACGGTGAACGCGCGCAACGGTGGCCGCTGGGTCACGGTGGTGAAACCCGGGGAGGCGACCAGCGCGCGGTGAAGACCCAACTTGATCCAACATCAGCCACCAAGCAATACAGCCGGATAGACACGTTTACCTTTGAGCCGATGCGCCAAACCCTCCTTCTCCTTCTCTTCGCCTGCTCCCTCACGTTGCTCGGCCAGAGTAATAAGGATCGCAAGCTGGTCCAGTTCAGTGGCGTGGTGGTCACCGGCGACAGCTTGGAACCGGTGCCCTTCGCCAGCGTGCTCACACGAGGTAGTTATCGGGGGACCATCAGCGATGTCTACGGCTATTTCAGCTTCGTTGCCCAAGCGGGAGACACGCTGGAATTCGCGGCTGTAGGATTTAAACGCGGACACTATGTGATCCCCGACACCTTGTCCGAGCACAAGTATTCCATGATCCATGTGCTCTATCCGGACACCATGATGCTGCGGCCCGTGGAGATCTATCCTTGGCCAAGCAGAGAACAGTTCCGCGACGCCTTCTTGGCCCTGAATCTTTCCGACAACGACTACATGGTGGCATTGAAGCACCTGAATTCCGCGGAAGCGATCCAACGTATGGAGAACCTGCCAGCCGATCCCGGTCTCGCCGCTCATTACCAGACACAGATCGAAAACACGCAGATCTATAACAACGGAATGGCCCCGAGCATCAATCTGTTCAATCCGATCGCTTGGGCGCAGTTCATCGAGGCCTGGAAGGTCGGTGCCTTCAAGAAGAAGCCATAGTGGCGCAATGCGTCATCGCGGCCTCCGCTTCGGCCGTAGAGATCGTGTCTCTCTCAAGATCTGGATTCTACTGATAGGTACCGGGCGAAGGGTCGTTCATGCGTGCTTTCAGGCTTCGGCTCATTGGTTCTCTTGGTGCATTCAGGCTTTCGACCTCTCGGCCTTCGGTGCATTCAGGTTTGGGATACCTAGGCTTAGCCGCCCCGATAGCATCCGGGCGGCTTTATTTGCTACCGGTGGTTCGGCTTTTCAGACGCTCCGATATTTATCTGGGCAGGCTTTCAGTCTCACGGCTTAGGCGTATTGGGCTCGGTGCATTGGGCTCTCGGCTCTCTTGGCATTCAGGCGCATTTGGCTTGGTGCTTTTCAGGCTGTCAGTCTCTTGGCTTTAGGCGCATTTCAGGCTTTTGGCCTCGGCGTTGGAAGCGTAGGGTTCCCGAATTGGAAGGCCCGAAGAATGTGGGAGGGCCGCACAAAAAATAGCGCCCAACATCACCCGTACATCGCGCCTTGTTACAGGTGCTTCCGGAATTGACGTGGACGCCGCTGCAAAGATGGGCTGCAATAGCAATGGCGGCCATCGTTTCGGCGGAGCACGCCCCCGTGAAGAGGCTTCCTAAAACCGACGCCTGACCGCCATTGGATGCGAAGGTAGGAGTAGGCCGTCGTTTACCTCCCCAAGTCCTTGACCAGAAATGATCGCAATTCCTCTTGGATCGTTACAAGATCCATCAGCTTGTCCGGGTTGGTAGACGGGGGCAGCGTGGTGTTTAGTCTCCGGATTGAGGTCACCCGTGTCGGCTCAACGTTGATGTAGATGTACATCGCTTGGCGTTTGTCATAGGGTTGCTCATCGCGAGAGTCGCCAAGTTCTAGTACGGCTCGCGCTGTCTTTGTATCCGGGTCATAGTCTTCACCCATTGGCCGCATTGTATATCCGTTTGGTTCAAGTTCTTCAAAAAGCTCAGCCAAAGCAGTAAGACCAACGTGGAACTGGAAGTTGCGCTTGAACCATTTGTCTATCGCACTGGTGATAGTTAGCAGCTCATTGTTCTTTCCATGTCGCTTGCTTTTGATTGGCGGTAGAATGGTCAGAAGGAAGGCCCGGACGAGTTGCTTCTGGGCGGCATCAAGCTCAATATTGTCTCTTCTGTTCATTGTTCAGCGTGCTGTCGCATTTCTGTAATTGGGTGTCGATGAAATGTATCTTGAAAGTACTTGGGTTCAGGACCTAACTAGGTGAAGTAGCTTGCCATCCGAAGCACTGCCAATGGCAAAGAAGGCGAAACGGGTCCGATCCCGCCCCATAGAAGATGAGGTGATACACAAGTCCAATTTGCAATGTTGTGTGTGTAAAATGCGAGGAGATCACCTACATCATTTGGATGGGGACCCCTCGAACACGGTGGAAGATAACTTGGCATTCCTGTGCTTTGACCATCATGAGCAGGCGGAGCGAAAGTCAAGCCTAAGGAAAGGGCTGAGCCCTGGCGTGATCCGGAAATACCGTGAAGAACACTATCAAGCGATTCAGATGGAGAAGGAACGGTTGGCGCGGCTTATGGATCAACCGATCAAAGGTCTAACAGAGAGTGCCTTGGTGAATGCTAGTTTGACTGCCTTGCTCTTATTGGAAGTCAACAAGGTCGAAGCCGAATACTTTACAGTCCCGAAAGAGGAAAGAGCAGATGTCCTTGGTAGACTTGGGATATATGCGGAACATTCAAACAATCGGATCGCGTTAGCGGTGATGCAGCTATTGTCATCCTTGGCCCATTTGACCCGATCGGGTTTGACCGAAGGAGACGGGACAGTGATAAGCTCTATCGTCATTGAGTTCTTTCCGAGAGGGGAAGATGCTCAACACCATGAGCAAACAAGGGAGATTGCCAAACTGTGTATCGACGCGGGGAACTCGATCGTCTATGATGCAACGATTCATCTTAGCAAGCTGAGAGTCGCGCTACCGGGATTGACAATCCTGAAGTTCGTCCATCGCCAAGGGGTGAGGTGCGCCATGCCAGAGCTTGTTGAAGATGTGGCAAAGACATTCGATTGGTTAGAGGCTAGTATGAAGCGACCTGAAAGGCATGATCTCGATGTGGCGATGGAGATGATCAGATTCTATCGAAATGAGTTGGATGACAACAACCTGAGCTATCCCATATTCCCGCCAAGCGTCATGCGCGCAATTGACGGACATGAAAAGGACTCAAGAGAATGACCCACTCTACCCGATCAGGTTCTACTGAAATGACCCACAGAGGAGACACTGCTGACGTGAAAGAAGAACTCAAGAGTCAACTGGTGCAGTTCAGGAATGAACTGTCTGCCTTAAGGAAAGTTGCTGAAGGACGTGATGAGGGGCAAGATCTGAAAAAGAGAGAAGCAGATATCTATGAAAGATGTCTTGGGGCCATCCAGACAATTGCTCCCGCCGATATAGCAACCCAATTTCAGAAGGTCTGTGACCCCAGGCAGGATCATAGCGACCCGCTTTTTGACGTAGAGACAGAATGGTTTGTATTGGAGAGAATCGATAAGGGCATATCAAGGATAGAGTACGCAATCAACTTGATCGGCATTTGTGATCAACTAGTACATGGCTGGTCGTTCAAGAAGCAGCGCTCCGATCTTTTGGTCGACGACAAGACTAATCTCTTGCTCCAGAAGCTCGCTCTACTCAAGCGAGTGGATAGATACCATTCTGCGGATCTGATTTTCGCGCTTTGCGAAGTTCAGATGGATAATGAGGCTGAAGCAACGAGTATCGTTCAAATGTTGGCGAAGAAGGGATTAGTCGAGTTTCCTGACTCGTGGGGCTCTAAGGTGGTGGTTCGCATTACTTCCGCTGGCAAAAGGAAGGTCGAGATGGAAACCAAGGCACGACCTCGACTAAGGTCTTCCACCTCAATCAAGTCAATCGTTGGGTTGGAATTCATCGATACTGCACGCATCCAAGAAATCGAGGGCCTCAAACATCAGTTCGACTTTGCCCGACTTGTTCAATACTGCAAGGAGATCAACGACAACTACGCCAGAGGAAATTATCTCAGCGTAGGGATACTATGCAGGGCTGTGATAAATCATATTCCACCCGTTTTCAATTCAACGAACTTCTCTCAGGTAGTCGCGGGTTGCAAAATGAGCAGTGGAAAAAAGAATCTGGAACGCCTAAGTGGGGCAATGAAGGACATTGCCGATGGGATCAACCATGACCACATCTCAAAGAAAGAGACACTCCCCAATTCGACCACGGTGAATTTCAGACCAGAGTTTGATGTGCTGCTTTCCTATTTGATCAAGACGGCAGGTGGTGGCCATGCTTGAGTGATATCGTCTAACGATAGGCAGCCTTACTAAGCTGGAGAACGACTCCCCGTATTCTTTCACGCACACACAAGCTCTTTGCTTGTGTGGTTGCCAGCACGGACTAAGGCATGATGCTCGCGCCAGCGTGTGGGTCAACGTATATCCTTCAACCTTCTTAGAACCTTAATCAAGTATCCTTTCGTTTTGTCATTGCTCAATGTCAAAGCATCTCGAACAACGGTGGAATCATGGTTTTCTAATCTGGCATGACAATTCAGAGCCATGCAGCACTCATAATAATCGTATTGACTCACTTTATCCCAATATCTCCTACCATCACCCCACCACGTTTTATAGTCCATAAGTGGCCAAAGATTCAAAGGGACAAGTGCTTGAACGAAATTCCAAGCGGTTCGATCGGTCATCGGTTGTGTAGCCTCCAATTGAGGCAGAAGAGCCAAGACCTTAGCCCATTTGGATGACGAGATGCCTTCCACAAACTCTTTATACTCTGTAGTTGTCATTTGAAGTGTGTGTTTAGCCGTTTAGCTGAATTCAGTTTTGCAAGTGGTTTGAGAAAGTCTTTCAATGGGGTGAAAGTCCCCCCCAAACAACCCCTTCAGCCCACCCTTCTTCACCTCCCGCTTCGCCTTCTTGAAGTTCAGGTCCGGCATGTGGTCCGGGTGCTGGGCGCGGGCTTTGCCGGATAGCAGGAACATCACTTCAACGTTTTCAGGTGTTCGATCACGTCGCGTTCGATCTGTTTCAGCGATTCGCTTCGGTCCTTCAACCGAAGAGCCCATTTGCGGCCGGGATGGAGTGTGTCCCAACGCGGACGCATGCCCGCATGCCTGCCAGCACCGGGGTCATGATTTCCGAATCCATCGATCAACTTGTTCCAGAGTGGACTGAATCGCGTGATCAAAAGAGCCTCACCTAGAGGTATCCAGATGTCGTCCACTACCAAGTAGCGGCAAGTGAAATCCGAAAGTTCCAATGTTGTGGTGCGTATGCTGTCCGCATGCTCCCGCAAACGCTTGAACAGGACCGTTCCCGCATCCTTACCCAGCCCCACATTCCCTTTTCGTGCACCGGCCGGAACGGCCTTGCCCACGTAGATCGGGATCTCCTGTTTGCCTTTCGAGGAGCGGATATTTGAGTATGGCAGGTATGGACCGTGGTAATAGATCGCATAGATGCCCGCGCCTTGAAACGGGGTCAGGTCATCGAGTCCATGAAGCTCCGTTGAAAGCATTGCTTCCGCAACGCTTATTCCAAGATTCGTCTTGTCCAGGGGATTGTAAACCGTCTCCTTTTTCATCAGGCTCTTCGCAGGGCAGACTTGCTCAACTGCTCTGCTTTGGCCGAAAGTAATTGCATGGCCACTGATGACCCAACTACCCGTGCCAACCGGACCGGCACAGCATTGCCCAATTGGCGCATCGTCTCGGTCCAAGAGCCATGGAAAAGATATCCGTCAGGAAAGGTCTGCAAGCGCGCACTTTCGCGAACTGTGAAGTACCGGTGTGTGCCATCATGCAAGGCTATCATGTTCTCTCCGCCCGGTACGCCGTGGCCACCTGCCTTCAAGGTCTTCGCCGGCAGGTCAAGCATACTACCTGTATGTCCCGGATAAGGCTTTGCACCGGATTGATAGTTATGGTTCAGGATGGCCCGCGCCGCTTTGCTCTTGGGGTCGGGTAGATCATTGATGGCATCACGCACCGTTTGCCAAGGCACCAAGCCAGCCTCCGGTGTTACGACCGCCTTTGCCACGTTGCTCTTAATGCTGGATGAATACCAAGTGCGTTCTGCGCGCGTCGCATTGTGCCCGCTCCAATAGTCGCTGGTGTCAAACTGATGTTTGAGCAGCGCGTTGTATGAATGGGTAGCCTCCGGGAATGACCAATGTTGGCCGATATCCGAACGAAAACCAACAATAAACACCCGCTCACGCATTTGCGGTATACCGTAATCCGCAGCGTTCAACAAGCGGATCACCACGTTGTATCGCAGCCCTTCCTTACTGCCTCGTGTGCGCTCCTTCTCAAGCCGGGAAAGATGCTCCAGCCAGCTTTCTTTGGGTCGGATCACAATGTCCGGGAAGCCCAATTGAAGCTGCACATATTGAAAGTAGTTCGCAAAGGAGTTCCGCGTGATGCCCTTCACATTCTCGAAGATGAACGCGCTAGGCTTCAACTCACGTACCGCACGGACAGCCGTCGGGAACATGTCACGCGAATCGTTGTACGCCCCGTGCTTTCCTCCCAACGAAAACGGCTGGCAGGGTGGACCGCCGGAGATCAATTCCACATCGCCCAATGCACCGAAGTCGAACGCCTTCGCATCGACCTGATGCACCTTCCAATTTTCCACCAGCGGATAGCCGAGCAGTTGGTTGTGCCGAATGGTGTCACAACACCATTTGTCCCATTCGACAACAGCAGCGGGTTCAAACCCGGCCAGTTCCAAGCCGAGTCCCAGACCACCGCCGCCAGCGAAGAGTTCCAATGATCTCATGGTTCAATTGTCGTGTCGGATTTCTTGTCAACGCGACGATGACAACATACGGCCGACAGGGTCAAGATCAAAACAGGATCCCTGAAATAATTACAAACAGTTGGGCGATGAAGGGATGCTTTCCCGCAGGATATGGAGGTTGTCGCCGGAGTAGAGGGAAGGCACGGGACGAATGTAGGTTTATGGAAGAGAGATGCAGACGGCAGCTACGCCGACCGAGGCCAAGAAGCCTGATCCGCCTGAGCCCAGCAACAAGACCCAAAGCCAAAATGCCAAATGCGCCTGAGCCGAAGCAAAGGCCCAACGGCCCCAATACGATACCACAAACGCCTAAGCCCGCCCAACGACATTGCGCTGAGGACAAGACAGAGTGAAGGTGATCTCCTTTGTGTAGCAGTGGGCAGTAAGTATCAGTGCACTCCATTTAGGCTGAATAGCCCAATTATCAGCTAGCTGTGCATGCAAAGCAGCTTGCTTTGCATGCACTTTAGCTAGCTTGTTCCGTACTTCAGTTTGCTTGGTGCATACTTCAGTTAGCTTGGTGCACACTTCAGCCAGCTTGGTCCATACTTCAGCTTGCTTCGGCCTCACTTCAGCTAGCATAGTGGACACTTCAGCTTGCTTTGCCCACACTTCAGCTAGGTTGGTGGGCACTTCAGCTTGCTTTGCCCACACTTCAGCCAGCTGGATGGACACTTCAGCCACCTAGGTGTTCACTTCAGCTTGCTTGGTGGACCCTTTTGGCAGCGGTAGGTCCGCTACACGTCCCTTGGTCAGCCCTTCAGCAAGCCTGCCATGCGCCTTGGAATGAATTGAACCTGGCGCGTGCCATGGCCGCTAGGTAGCCCGTGCATTGGTGCCCCATGTAAACTGATCAAAGCACCCGGCACGGCCTATCTTCTGCATTCCGTTTGTCTACAGGTACTTGCTTAATGGGTTTCGTTGGATACTCTTTCTGCCCCTTACGCCTTTATAAAGATGGCCTCTCCCATACGCGCATGGCAACCATACTTATAAGGTATAGAAGACGACCTGTATCCAAATTGTG
>JBEPUG010000087.1:0-14592 GCA_041691695.1 Flavobacteriales bacterium | reverse complement strand
GGAGAAACAGGCCCGCAAGCCAACTCTTCGTGTGTAAAACGATCTCAGCCGGGACCAGCATCACCAGCATCGCCATGAAGATCCGGATTCCCATGTCATACTTGTTACCTGCAACGATCAACGTGGCGCGACCGACATTAATGCCCGTTTCTGTCGGTGTCTGAGATCCCATCGATGGTCCCATGGTTGAAGCTCGATCCGAATGTAGCGCGATCGCTACGGCGATGATCTGGCGTGAGCAGGTTTAGTGCGCGCGTCCTTGTACACCCACCAAGCCCAGCCTATCAGCAGGAATTGCAACGCTAGCCTGAGATAGGCCAACAGCTTGCTCCCCATGGCAGGTGCATCGCGGAACACATCGGCCACGTGCAAGGGCAAGAATGCGATCATCAGGATCAGCACGCCCAAACTGGCCAAGGGGCGAGGACGTTTGAGCAACATTCCAACGCCCAACAGGAACTCCACTACACCGGAGACATAGGTGACGAGGTCCTTCGGGAGTCCATCCGGAATGATCGGGCCGTACATCGCCGGATCCCTGAAATGCTGGATGCCGGCAAGGACCATGATCACGCCCAAGATGTTCCGAAGCCAAGTGGTGTGGGACTGCATGCTGTCACAAGGATATCCCTTCCTCGCCAAGTTCCTGTCGATGGCTTTTCTCTCCACGTGGCGACTTTCAAAGCATATTCCTGCGTTGACCTTGAAATGCGGTCAACAATTGGGAAGCTTGGATCGCAAGAGCCAACACCTCAAAGCTTAAAGAACCTTCGCTAAACCTACATGGATACGTAAGAGATGCTGAACATTCCGGTAACATGATGCCAAGACTTTTGCCCCATCAAAACGCAGCCAGATGCACATCACTAGACCGGATACATTCCACAGCGCCTTTACCCGCTTACTTTCTTTTGTATTCGCGGCGAGCATTGGTTTCATGGCCATGGCCCAGAACACCACTGCCGGCATAAGCGGTACCGTCAGTGACAGCACGGGTGAAACAATTCCCGGCGCAGGCGTGACACTGCTGCTTCCCTCGACCGGGACCTCGCGAAGCAACGTGACCAACATGGACGGAAAATACAATGTCGTGAACCTCGACCCCGGCGGCCCCTATACGGTCACGGCCGCATTCGTCGGCTACAGTACGTGGAAGTTGGACAATGTCTACCTGAAGCTTGGCGAAACGCTGAAATTGAACATCAAGCTCTCCTCGGTCAAGACCGAACTGAAGACAGTCGAAGTAGTGGCCAAGGCGGGCGGTAACCAACTCCGCACCGGCACGGGCACGGATGTGGGCCGAGAGCAGATCCAGACGTTGCCCACGCTTTCGCGAAGCTTCAGCGACATGACGCGCCTGACCCCTCAATCGAGCAACAATTCCTTCGCCGGAACGAACTTCCGCTACAATAACATCTCGTTGGACGGCGCGGTCAACAACGACGCCATCGGCTTCAGCCCCTCTATGGGCGGCATTAGCGGCACCAGCAATGCGCCGGGCAGCAGTACGCGCAGCAACTCCTTCAGCTTGGATGCCATCCAAGAGGTCCAAGTGGCCATCGCACCATACGACGTGTCACTGGGCAACTTCACCGGCGGCAGCATCAACGCGGTCTCACGCCGCGGCACCAACGACGTCACCGGTTCGGTCTATGGCTACGGCCGCAACAGCAGCATCACAGGTCCATATACTGGTGTGGGTTCGGTGGGCGATGGCAAGATCAACAGCGACTACTACGATTACCAAACGGGCCTCCGCGTCGGGTTGCCGTTGATCAAGGACAAGCTTTTCTTCTTTACAAACGAGGAGATCACGCGAAACCAGACCCCGGTGCAGTATCCAGCCGGATCGCCCGGCTATTTCATGACGAACACTATCGCCAACCAGATCACCACCCATCTGGAGAACATGCCCGTTAGCACCTACAACCCCTATGGTGGCTTTGACCCCGGCACCGCTGGAGCGTATGATGTCTACGCCAAGAGCACCAAGTACTTCAACCGCTTGGATTGGCAGATCAACAACAGGAATACGCTCTCGGTCCGCAACAACACCGTGATCAGCGAGGCGAGCAATCTGGAGCACTCCAGCACGGAGTTCCAATTCGCCAGCTATGATTTCATACAGAAAAACAGGAACATCAGCACGGTGGCCGAACTGAAGAGCACTCTTACGGACCGGACCAGCAACAGTCTGATCATTGGCTATACTGACATCAGCGACGTGCGTGACCCCATCGGCCAGATCTTCCCCCAGATCCAGATCAACAACGTGAACGGCGGTGGCACGGTCTTCCTCGGCACCGACCGGGAGGCGGGCATCTTCAACATGAAGCAACGCACCTTCGAGTTCACGGACAACCTGAAGTATTTTACCGGCAACCACAAGTTCACCTTCGGCACGCACAACGAACTGTACAACATCCAGTATGGGTTCATCAATTCCTGGAACGGCCGCTACGACTACAACAGCTTAGACGATTTCCTGGCGGACAAGCCGGCCCGCATGCGTGGTATATACAATCCCGTCGACAACAGCCGCGCGAACAATTTCGCCAACACGCCGGCCCTTTACAATGTGGACATGTATAGTGTCTATGCGCAGGATGAATGGGACGCTACCAAGAAGCTCACCCTGACATATGGCGTACGCGGCGACCTGACCATCATCCCGAACGGTCCACCAACCACCGCGCACAACAGCTTTCCGGACAACGTGCCCAACTACGGCACCACCTACACCACCGACAACATGGTGAGCGCTATTGGCAATACTGACTTCGGCAAGCCGACCATCTCTCCGCGTGTCGGGTTCAATTTTGATGTGAATGGTGACAAGAGCCTCATACTACGTGGCGGTTCGGGCATCTTCACCGGCCGCATCCCTTTCGCGTGGATCGGCTATACCTATGTGAACAGTGGCACGGCATTCAACGCCTTCGACTATTCGCCGAATGGTGCGATAGTGCCCATCCCTACCGATCCCACCCAGTACAGCAGCTTCGCATCGAGCGTTGGAGCAGGTGGCCGCAAGGAGCTCGATATCCTGGACAAGAACTTCGTTATGCCGAAGATCTGGCGCAGCAACCTCGCGGCGGATATCAAGATGCCGATGGGCTACATGCTGACATTGGAAGGGATCTATACCAAGACCCTCGAGGATGTAGCCATCCAACAGATCAACCTGAAGGACTCGGTGTACTATGCCAGCTATGATACACAACAGCAGCAGCCACTCTACCTGAGCGGCGGCCCGACGGCGAACCGTGTCAGCAACGACTTCAGCAGCGTATACCTGATCACCAACACGGACAAGGGCGAGCGCTACCAGTTGACCGCGCAGGTGAAGAAACAGTACAAGTGGGGCATGGACTTGATGGCAGCCTACACGTATGCCCAGAGCAAGGACGTGTTGAACGGCATCCGTAATTCGCCAGAGAGCGGATGGCAAGTGAACCAATCGTTGAGCCCGAACAACGCGCCGCTAGCTTGGTCGAATTTCGACATCCGTAACCGTATCGTCTCCTCCTTGGGATACAACAAGCAGTGGAGCGAGCATACTACCACGCACGTATCCTTCCTTTTGACCGCAGAGAGCGGCAGCCCCTTCACATGGGTGATCGGCAGCAACAACCTCACGCGCAACGGCCAACAGGTCGACCTCGCTTTCATCCCGGCCAACGAGGGCCAGCTACATCTCGTGGACAAAACGGACGGCCAAGGCAACGTGACAGAGACCGCGCACCAGCAGTGGCAGGAGTTGGACGCCTTCATCAATGGCGAGCCCTACCTGAATTCGCGCCGCGGCCAGTTCACCGAGCGCAATGGCGACCGCACACCGTGGAACAACAGGTTGGACATGCGCGTGATGCAGGACTTCAACCTGACGCATGGCAAGCATACGAACACCCTACAGGTCAGCTTGGACATCATCAACCTCGCCAACCTGATCGATAGCAAGTCGGGCTGGTTCTACTTCACCCCCAATACACGAAACAGCTCAGTGAACACCGGCCTCAACGTGACGCGCGCGAATAACTCCAGCGCGGAGCCCACCTATACATTCACCACACCCTCTGCCACCTACAGCATCGATCAGTTCAATTCGCGATGGCAGATGCAGCTGGGCTTACGCTACTCGTTCTGAGCGACCGCATTCGACCACGGTAAACAGCGTGGCCGATGTTTGCAGAAAGCCCCCGTTTGACGTTCGGGGGCTTTTTGCTGCGCAGGATCTTGCACGATATAGTACGTGAGCGCTTCGGATAGTTCGGCATATCAGGGGCCCAAGGGGCACACGATCCAAGGACCGACTGCCTGAATATCGATCAAGGGAGGCCGAACTCCTTATTGATCCTCAAGCCCTTTCCCCGCCAAGATCCGATCGACGTTCTTCTCCACTCGCGCCATCCGCGTTTTCTCTTGTTTGGCCGAGGAGAAGTAGAGGAGGTATCCGCGCTGCCGTCCGGGCGTCAAGGCATGGAAGGCTTTCTTCAAGTCGGGTATCTCCTTCAGCGCTTGCGCGAATTCCTCCGGCATTTCGAATTCCGTTGTCTTCTTCATCGGCACTTCCAGCCCCGCCTTTTCCACCGCAACGGCCTCGTGGATGTAAGCCTTCAGCACAGGCGCCAGTTTCTTGATCTCCTTCAGGCCGGTGAAACGGATCTGCCTCGCCGCCTGCACGTTCTCCGTCTGCTGCACAAGGATGTCCTTCTCATCTTTCAGTAATACGCCTTTGTGGAAGAGGAGCGCACAATACTCCTTGAAGCCATGCATCAGCAACACGTTCTTACCGTGGAGTGTATAGCAGGGATGTCCCCATTTCAATTCCTCATCGATTCCGCAATCCAGAACGATAGTGCGCAGCGCGTTGAACTCCGCCTGCCATTGCGTGTCCTTGTTGAAATACCAGTCCACCTTGGGGTTCATGCCACGAAATTAAGAGTGGACCATGGCCAGCGTTCTGTCCGCAGGCCTGGAATACCAGGAGATCCCGGTGAGGGCGAGCAACAGCGCCGCCGGGAACATCGCGGAGAGAGGATGGTGCGTTGCGAGATGCGAGAGGATCGCGCCGGTGGTGAGGAAGAAGAAGCCCGCGTAGGCCCATTCTTTCAGTACCGGGAATTTGGGGATGAGCACAGCCACCGCACCCAAGAGCTTCCAAACGCCGAGGATCGTCAGCAGGTATACCGGATAGCCCAGCTGCTTGATGCCATAGACCCCGGGCGGCGACAGTGCGCCTTCCGACTGCACCCGCAGCAGTTGCACCATCCCGGTGGAAAGCATGCCCAAGGCAAGCCAGCCGGTGGAGATCCAGTAGATGACCTTGTTCGTCTTTGACATGGTTGTCCGGTTTCTGAGGGTGATCAAGGAGCGGGTTCACTTCGCCTGATGGAGTTCGGACAGGCTGAACCAGTTCCCGCTATCGTCCTTGAAGTTGCAGGAGACCCCATAGAACTCCTTCTTCGGAGGTGCCTTGAACTCCACCCCCTTGGCGTGCATCTCCTCGTAGGCGGCGAACACGTCCCGGCTCTGGAAGGAGCCGAAACCGAAGGTGCCGTTGCGGACCAACATCGCCAGCGTATCCGCGGTGGCCTTGTCCATGGCGTGGCTCTCCTTCACGGCCATCAAGGAGATCTCCAGTTCGGGTTGCTCCGGCGATGTCACCGTAAGCCAGCGGAAGTCGCCCTTCTTCACATCCGTGTGCAGCTTGAAGCCGACCTTGTTCACGTAGAAGTCGAGGGCGCTCTCCTGGTCCAGTACATAGATGCAGGTGTGGGTGAGTCGGATGCTCATGATGGTTCGCGTTGATGCGACAAAGGAAGGGCGCCCTTGCGGGGGGCCATTTGTCCGCGATTGCTATTCCGCTTTCCAGCCGTGCGCGCCGGAGAAGCAATCGGGAACGAAGGCGAGCGGCTGCGTTCGCCCTTGCGCCTGCCGTTGCAAAGCCGCCTTGCGGAAGGAGGCCGGTGTCGATCCCGTGGCCTGTTTGAACGATCGGCTGAACGAGGACAGGCTGTTAAAGCCCACGGCGAGGCAGGCGTCGAGGGCCTGCGCGCCTTCGGCAAGCAGTTCCTTCGCGCGTTCCGTGCGGCAATGGCTCAGGTGCTCCCGTGGCGTGCGGCCATAGATGGTGCGGAACTCCCGGATGAAGTGGAACTTGGAATAGCAAGCCTCGCCGCTGATCGCCTCCACATCGATCGGCTCCGCGAAGTGCATGTCGATGAAGAGCTTGGCCTTCACGATGCGGGCATAGAGATAGGCTTTGGGATAGGCGTCCACGGCGTAAAGATCACAACGGTCAGGCGATCTGCAAGGCGGATGGCTTACCGGGAAGTATGTCGCTCCGGACGCGAGGTTGCCGCCCCGGTCAACTAGGCCGGACCATCGTTGACAAAGGCCGTCGCCTCGGACATCTGGGAAGCATCGAAGTAGCGTTCATGCCTGCCTTTGCGCGAACGTTGGAAGAACAGGTTGTCCACCGGGACCAATGCCTTGAGCACCTTGGAATGTGCAACAATGGCCAAATGCCCCAAGTGCGTATAGTTCCGCAGTGCCCAAAGCACATCCTCGAAGAAGGCTTTCACACTGGTGTTGGACACCTTCAACTCATCGAGTTTCACCAGCACATTCACCTGGTCATTCCCAGTCTCCCGCTTGGCGTTGAACCACTTTTGGCAGAGCTGCTCATCGGCCTCGGTAAATCCATCGATCACCTGGATCGCGAGGACATTGTCCGGAAAAGTGTCCAATTGCTCGATCATGTTCGGTGAATAAGACCTCTCCTTCAGCGCAACACAGTGATGGAACCGCTGAGGTCCTTGTCGATTACCGCGCCGCAATCAGCTTGGTAAGTGATCTTGTAGAAGTAGGTGCCATCGTCCGCCTCTTTCGGGTTCCAAGAACGCTGCCCGCCACCGTCGGTGTTGTACACCATCTTGCCCCAGCGGTCGTAAACGGTCAGTGAGTAGGTATCGAATAAGGCGGTGATGTCCATGTAAGGGTGGGCAGGGAGGAATGGACGCCACACATCATTCTGGCCATCACCATTTGGAGAGACCACGTTAGGGAGCTGCACCGTGCTGAGGTCAACAAGGGAGTTGGACGTGGAGATGATCGTCACGGTATCCTGATCCGTGCAGCCGCTTACTGGGTCGGTGGCCCATACCGTGTAGAGACCCGGCTGGTCCACCACGGGCGAAATGCTGTCACTGAATGTCGAATCGATACCGGTAGTTGTGGAGGCGATCCATACATACTGGACCGTCTGGTCCGGGACCATCTGCACCCCTTCAATGGTAATGGAGGCGTGGGAACAGGAAAGACTGTCTTGATGCTGCGGGATCACCACTTGGATATCATGGTCCGGAATGGTCACCGTGGCAGTGGCTTGGCAGCCCACGGAATCGATCACCGTCAACCCGTAATTGCCCGGTGCACGCATTATCGGTGTTCCGGTAGGGATACCCGATCCCTGCAGGTAAAAGGTGACCGGTGGGTTCCCTCCATTCACGTAATTCACTTGGAAGGAGCCGCCTGTCCCGTTGCATGCGGTGTTGATGCCCAAGTTGTAGTCCAGTGGTGCATTGATGTGCACTTGGAAGGTTGTATCGACCACGATGTTGCCACAGAGATCGTCCACATTTCCGGAGGCGGAGGTGATAGTGAGCGTGTACGTACCACCTTCTGTCGGGATACTGCCCAGCACGATGGAGTAGTCCGATTGTCCGGCCAAGGAAGGGTCATTCGGCAACACGGCGACGCACGGGAGCACCGTTCCGGAAGGAGCGGTTAGCGTGAAATCCGTTGCGCTTACCGTATTCGTGATAATGGGTTCGCTGAACTGCACGTGCAAGGTATCGGTGAAGCAATCCGGGATGACCGCCGAGATCGATGGCGGATTCTCATCATAGATGGATGCCGTGCTTTGCGAGAAATCGATGGAATAGCCGCTCGTGCTACCGGTCCAATTCATCACCACCAAGGCGTAGGTCTGGCCCACCACCACCCCAAGGTCCGCGTTGAAGGGCGGCCCGTTCAAGTTGCCTGGCCCGTTCGAATTCCCTGTACCTCCATTGGCCGTGGACATGCCGGTCTGCCCGTTCGTGCCGATAAGACCATAGGAGTTGCATTCTACCTGAGGTGAGGTCCCGTCCTGTGCATTGATACCGGCACAGCCACCATTGGTGATATTGAACATTCCCCAGTCATAGTCATCCGTGGTACTTGCAGGAGACAGAATGAAACTGAGGTTGCCCGGACTTTGGACCGTGAAAGTGTACCAGATACTGGCGCTTTCGAGGTTCTGGTTGCAGGTTCCTGTGAATTCATACACATTGCCGGTTCCCGTAGGTGCGGTCGTTTCCGTGTATGTGCCACCGCAGAGTTGAATGGCACCATTGCAATCACTTGTGCTGGTGGTCTGTGCGAGCAACGGTCCAGAGAATGCAAGGCCAAGGATGGCGAGGGTACTGATCTTCATCATGTGAGCGAAGGTAGCGGGCCGCAGCATCCGTCGATCCGCCTTGGCTTAGAAGTTCCGCCAACCGTCATGCTACAGCACTGGGCCATCGACGGTGCGCAAGCATCAAGCGTTCTATTCAAAGGATGTTCGGACATAGCCTGTACGGGTCTGGAAGACTTCGCGGAGGAGTGGTTGGTTGCCTCGTCCGCTTTTTGTTGAATTGTCAACCGTTGATATGAATATGAAATGATGTTTCGCGAATGGGCACAACGCGGAAGGCTCCTGAATAACGCGCATCTCCGTTCCTCGGCATGGTGAAGGACTTCGATGTAGATCATCGCACAACATGGTTCAAACGCCATGACCGAATAAGCGTAAGCGGACTGGTGCCGTCTCAGAGCCAATCCAACAAGGAAAAGCCCACGCCGATCGTCGTCTGTCCATGATCAAAGTCGAGCAGGCTTTCGCCATAACCGTGGAAGACCTGGACGTGCGCCTTAAGATGGCCGCTGATGGTGAAGGACCAATCCCCCTGCAGGGAACCACCGGTGAGCGGAGCATCCACCAGCGCTGTGCGTAGTTGCACGGAGATCACGTTGCTCCGCTGCTGGTAGATGAAGATCACTTCGCCGTTGCCCACAAGTCCCGTGATGCCCGGGTTGTCATCGCCGGAACCTTCGGGGAAGCGCCACCAAGGCCGCAGCAGAATGGTGCAACGCCCTCGCTCCAGTCCCACTTGCCCGATCAAGCGGTTCCAGCTTCGGCTCGCCGGGTCCGTTCCGCCATTGCTCTGGTGATCCAGCCCTCCACTCAGCATGCGCACGCGCAAACCTAAGAGGTGGTAGTCCACAGGGATCACCGCCATCACTTCGGGCTCGAAATCCGTTTCGCGAAAGGGCCTACTGAGTACCGCGTTGTACACCTGCCAACGTGAGCTTTGCGTGTAAGCCATCCAGATGTCCACCTTGCTCTTGAACAAGCCCTGCACCACCTTGGTCTTGAAACTGAACTGGAACTTGCATTCCACCGCATTCAGCGCAGGGGGTTCAGCTCCGGTAGGGACCGTATTGCCCGAACGGTAAGGTGACTGATCGCGCGAACTACTCCAGTCGAAGGGCAGGATGTAAACGGGCTTGTATGGCGTTAGGAGGAAGTTGCCGTTGCGCAGACTGTCCTCCAGTTCCCAGCGTGCGCTCAAGCTGTGCGTGTCATTGAAAAGCTCGTTGCGCGGTTGCGCATTCGTATGGGTGCAAAGGGCGAAAGCGAAGAGCAGCGCACAGATGCGTGATAAAAAAGCCAACTCGAGCAAGGGTCTGCGCATTTTAGCGAGCATCGGGAGTGCAGTGCTCCGGCGGGGAGCATCATCAGCGAATAGACCGTCGATCATTCAGGGACCTTACTTCCTGTGAACGACCGGAACTTGATGAGGATGGAGGCGGACACCAGTTGGATCGTGAAATACCGCAGTATTCTTTCGGGGGCGGCGAAGTTAGTTTGACACAACACGGCAAAATCGCATGAGTGAGATCAAAGGCATCGCAAGACAGAAGATCTTTTCGGGTAAGTCGGCCAATGATGGCAAAGACAGGTCGATCGATGATCGCTCAACGCAACAGCGTCACGCTCCCGTACTTGGTCCTGCCGAACAGGTCCTGATCGAGGTAGCTGACCTTCCAGGGATAGACGCCGGTGGGTATGTTGCCTCCATCCCATCCTTCTTGTGGGTCGATGCTATCGTAGAGCGTGTGTCCCCATCTGTCGAAAATGGTGAAACGGAATCCTTTCGCTAGCAGCGTTGGACCCATCACGCGGAGCACATCATTCATGCCGTCACCGTTCGGGGTGAAGCAATCAGGTATGTAGATATTGAAGATCTCCTTGATGCAGATCTCCAAGGAATCCGCATTGATGCATCCGTCCACGCTAGTGACCGTGAGTTCCACAGGGAAGCAACCCACCTGTGTGAACTCGAAGTCCGGCGAAGCTTCGGTGGAACTGTCTTGGCCATTGACAAAGTCCCATGCCCATTGTACGGCACCCACGCTATGATCCGTGAAGTGGACCACCGGATCCGCCAAGGTCGTCACATAGGGAGAGGGTGTGAAATGCGCGATGGGAGCGGGCCATACTGTGATCAGGTCCGCTTCGTGCACGGTGCTGGTGCAGCCGTTGGTATCCGTACGGGTGAGGGAGACACCATAGATGCCGCTTATCGGATAGCAGTGCGGGCTGGTGGCCGCGACTCCGGCTCCGCCATCTCCGAAGTTCCAATCGAAGGAGAGGCCTGGAAGTGCCGTGGCGCTGAAATTGACGCAGAGGGGAACACATCCGCGGGTCGTATCGGTCGCGAACGGATCATCTGGTACGATGGGGACCACGACGGTGACCTGGGCGGGGTTAGAGGAACAGCCGTTGGAGTCCGTCACAATCAACGTATAGGTGCCCGTCGTATCGGGTGTTATGTGCGGTCCTTCGGGAGTCCATGTCAACGTGTATGCGGGGGTGCCACCCGACACCAGTGCTACCAGGGAGGTCGAACTGCCGAGGCAGAGTAGATCATCGTGCACCACAACGGTGATGGGATCTGGCTGCGCAACGATCACATCCAAACTGTCCGTGCATCCGTTCACATCCGTGATCACACAGCTATAAGTACCCGCCGTCAATCCGGTTGCCAACGTGCCGGTGCCGCCGGTAGGTGACCATGCGAATGTGTACGGTGAAGTCCCCGTGATCACCGTGGCCATGGCCGTGCCATCCGCGGCTCCTGCGCAACTATCCGCTGTGCTGGTGAGTGTCAGTACGGGTGTCGCATGATCCGGTATCGTCACCGAGTCGGTGATCATGCAATCGCCGCTGTCCATCACCATGAATGCATAAGTGCCAGGTGCAAGACCGGACACGAAGCCACCCGGGATCACTGCTCCCTGCAGGTAGAAGGTGACCGGTTCCACGCCGCCGGACACGTACGTGGCCTGCACCGAACCGCCCGCTCCGTTGCATGCGGTGGCGATATCCAGATCATAATCCATCGGCGCAGGGATCACCACTTGGAAGGTGGTATCGACCACGATGTTGCCACAGTGATCTTCCACGTTCCCTGATGCCGAGGTGACAGTGAGCGTATAGGTGCCGCCCGCAACGAGTGCACTGTCCAGCGTGATGGTATAGTCCGTTTGCAAGCTGACCGACGGATCGTTCGGGGTTGCCGTTGTGAAGGGCATCACAACTCCGGTAGGAGAGGTCAACGTGAAGTCGGTCGCGCTGACCGTACTGGTGATGATGGGTTCGTCGAACACCAGGTTGAATATCTGATCGGAACAATCCGCAGTGAGCGATTGCACAGTTGGCGGGATCTGGTCGTACAGAGATGCTGTGCTCTGCGTGAAATCGATGGTGTAGCCGCTCGTGCTGCCGGTCCAGTTCATCACCACCAAAGCGTAGGTCTGGCCTACAGTCACCGCGAGGTCGGCGTTGAATGGTGGCCCATTGGTGTTGCCGGGGCCGTTCGAAGTGCCCGTGCCCCCATCGGCAGTGGAGATGCCCGTATTCCCACTATTGCCGAATCCCCCCCACGAGTTGCACTCCACCGCGGGCGAGGTGCCGTTCTGCGCATTGATGCCGACACATCCTCCGGTGGTGATGTTGAACAAACCCCAGTCATAGTCATCGCTGTTGGTCGCCGGGTTGAGCACGAAGCTGAGGTTGCCGGCTGTTTGCACCGTGAATGAGTACCAGATACTCGCGCTCTCCAGGTTCTGGTTGCATGCCCCCGTGAATTCGTAAACGTTCCCCGTTCCTAGAGGGGCGGTCGTTTCCGTATAGACGCCTCCGCACAATTGAATGGCACCGTTGCAATCGCTTGTGCTGGTCGTCTGTGCAGGCAACTGTACAGCGCAAACAAGGCCCAGAATAGCGACAGATCGAAGGTTCATATGCTTGCAGAGGGCCGGCACATCCGAGTAGCGATCGACGAGAGAGGATGACGTTGCACCGCAGAAAGATAGCGAAGTGTTTCCGGGAGTTGCGCAGAAGAGGCGGACATCATTAAAGCTATTCTCCGCATTTGTTGCGGAGATCAAGAGCGATATTCTCCGCACAAGAGGACCCGAGCGCAGCAGTAACGGCCACCCGAGCGGGGGATGGCGGATGACCCTATTTATCCTCTTCGGGCGGCGGGTCCAGAACGCCCACCACCACTCCGAACTTGGAACCACCATTCGGATAGCACTGGAAACCGAACCTCCGGTCGGGGCGGATATCGCCTCTGGCAGAACCCTTGCCAATAGTGGTAGTGATACTGAAGTCGATCGTATGCAACAGGCCGGCTTTGTATTGCGTGTTGTTGATCTGTAGGTCCACACCCAAAGGTTTGACGGACTTTTGGATGCTGTCCAAGGCCGCGTCGTCCATGTTCTGTGTGAACACGACCTCCACGACCTTATTCGTGCTGTCCTGCGCAGAAAGGGTAGTGGCGGCGGTTGTGAATGCGAGCAGGAAGCCAAGGTGGAACAAGTTCATGGGGCCGTGGGTCGGATGCGTGGGATGGGTCGTCCATCGAAGGTATGGCCTAAGTTGGTTGACACGCATACGGTACTCCGGCGCTCGGGTATTTCGAGATTGCCCATCGAACGGCTTTCACATTGCATTCTCCGACACGTGCTGATGCGCTACCGGGGCCAGCCGGCATCACAACCATTGCCCTCAACCACGCTTAATGATACTGTCGTCAAGGCCCTGCCTCAGCGGATATAGGCTGGGCTCGGGAAACATCTGAGCGCTGGGATGAAGACTACACGAGCTGGGGGATGGGGTGAGAGAGGGGACTGACAACCCGAGCGCGGGGCCGCTCGCAAACCCCGTATTTCCACCTGTTCAGGGCAGCCCGGTAGTATTCATCTTTACCCGTCCCTAAACCAGCATGAGGTCCATCACATCCCGAAGCCTTCGGTCAACGAGGCCGAACATCATTCGCCTGATCGCACTGGTCCTTGGCTTGTTCGGTATCGCACAGGTGTATGCCCAGTCGATCGATGCACTCGCTCGCCTTGAAGGACTTCCCTTGGACACTCTGATCCAGCGGGAGAAGACCACCACCGACCTGCGGGTCAAATGCGTGCTGACGAACGTAATGGTCCACCAGTATCTGTACCTCGCCCGGCCTGAGGAATGCATGCGGACGGCCATGGGTTCGCTGGAATTGGCCGAACAGCTGAAGAACGACACTCTGATCGCTAGGGCCCAATGTTTGATCGGGAGCGCATTCGCCTTGGTCAACGATGTGAATGCCGCTTTGGCGCACTACAACACCTCGTTAGCGACCTATGAACGCACCGGTGATAGTTTGGCGATGGGCTTTGTGTGCAAGGAGATCGCAGCGTTGTATCGCGGGCTTGGGGATATTGAGGGATCCTTGCGCTACATGCACCGGGCGCTGGCCTATGGTATGAACCCCAAGGTCCGCGCACGCGGGATGTCCGTCATGACCAAATGCTACCTGGAACTTGGCAATTTGGATTCCGCGCTCTACTGTGCCCAGCAAGCGGACATCGTGAAGCGGCCGGGTGAGGATCCATACGGTTATTCCGGTTACCAAGGGAATCTCGGTGCCGTGTATGCTGCGCGCAATGAACCGGATCTTGCGGAGACCTATTTCAAGCGTGCGGTCGCCGTGGCCGATTCGTTCCATCTGCCACAGCCGTTGATCACGGCGGCGGCCGGGTATTCGAAGTTGCTCATCGAGCAGGGCCGCACAGCGGAAGCCTTGGCATTGGCGCGCAAGGGATTCGAAGCCAGCGATGGCGTCCGGCAACCGAGCCTGATCGTGAAGGCCGCCGGTGCCTTGGCCGATGCGTTCCATGCGGCCCGGATGGACGATAGTGCCTTCGTCTATTCCAAGCTCTGCAACGCCTACCGGGATACGGTGACGAACACACAGAACCGGAGCCAGATGCAGAACCAGTTGTTCAGCCAGGAGCTGAAGGACCGCGAGGACGCGAACCTGAAGGAAGAGGCCAAGGCCGAACGCTCCCACAACATCCAGTTCGGGATCATCGCGCTCATCGTCCTCACACTCGGCATCTTCCTGCTCATCTTCAGCCGCACGGCGGTGGTGGGCGCGCGGGCCA
>JBEPUG010000086.1:0-14695 GCA_041691695.1 Flavobacteriales bacterium | reverse complement strand
GTACCATGCCAGCATTGATAACTAGGATGAAGAGGCCCAATGTCAGCACCGTCACAGGCAGTGTGAGCAGCACTAGTATGGGCTTCACCACCGCGTTGAGCACGCCCAGCACGATGGCCACCAATAAGCCTGTCTTAAGGTCTGCGGCCTCCACGCCGGAGAGCAGCATATCTGCCATCAACACCGCGATGGTGGAGATGATGATGCGAATGATGAGCTTCATAGTGGGAGGCTATCGCGTCGAAACTACGTTGTTGGTGCGGTGGCCTTGAACGCTAAAAGCGAGGTGTGAAGCTTTTTTCACAGTTGACATAGGTGAGGAGTTCGGCCTTTTCGATCAAGCCCTCGGCAAATGCCGAAGCGTCAACGATCATTCCCCACGACGCGGGGCAATCGGCGTCCGATGCATATCGGACCATCGGCGTGATCGGCGGTTTTTTAGAAAGGAAGGAATCGTCGGAGACCGTCCTATCACTCCCCCGATACATATCGGGGCAACAACCACTATTCACTGCTCCCGAACTGTTCCATGTCTCTCCGGTCGCGCTTCGTTGGCCGCCCCGCGCCCGGGTCCCGGCTGGCTGCGCTCACTTTGCGCGCGATCTCCTGTTTCTCCAGGTCCTCCCAAGGCGTGCGGTCCGTGATCAGCTCCGGCACCAGCTTCGCCCCGACGCGCGACGGCGGTATGGCCAGCACGTGGAACAGCCGCCAGATGGGCGCTTGCCGCACGGACACTTGATCGCCCACCTTCACCTCGACGCTGGCTTTCGCCTCGCGTCCGTTCAACTGGACATGGCCGCGCTTGCACTCCTCCGCCGCGAGGCTGCGCGTCTTGCACAGGCGCACGCACCAGAGGAATTTATCGATGCGCATCGGTAATAGTTGCCTGTTGTCCGTTTCCGTTTGGTAGGTCCGGGGTCAAGTTCCATTGTCACACGAGTACCGGGATGGAGAACTGAACCAGCAGGCTTTCGCGCTATCGGGGGACTGCTTTGCCGTTACTGTAAAGTGTCGTCTTGGTGACTTGGCCTTTTAGGTCATATTCCTTCCATTCACCTTGCTTGTTACCGGAGAAGTAGTAGCCATCGCGGATAGTACTACCATCCTCTCGAAGCTCGACATAGTACCCATTCCGAACTGGCCGCAAGGACTGACGAACTGTGTCTGCTTGATGGAATTTTGCATCGAACGCGATGAGGCTGTCAGTCGTGATGATGATGGTAGAGTAGCACCATGACCGGACTTTGCCACTGGCGTAGTATTCATACAACAGGGTTAAGTTATTGGGTAACAATTCTATGCTTTCGTTGATAGAATCATTCAAGTAGTGCGTTACTCGCACTCTAGCCGTATCCGGGGATACGGAAGGAGAAGAAGACAGCCAATCTTGCTCTGGGGTTGACACTTGGGCGGTGCAGGACGCACCAAGCACCAGGAATAGACCGATATGGATTTGTCTCATAGTCCAAAGCTTAACGATAATGACGAATGCTCCTTCCCGAGTGCCTAGCCTTCTTGGCCTCTGGTCATCATCGCCGAACTTCATCGCAGTGGCTAATGTATCGCAGACCGCCGGAGGCGGATGGAAAGGCAGGCACGTGGGGGGGGCGCCTCAAGTTCTTTTGGTGCCGGGATGAATAGCTTCGTCAACTCGCCATGAGGAGGTGGTCGCAAATTGCGTCCACCTCTGGAAAGCCTGATACCACTCTGAAAACCATGCTTCCAGAGCAACAACTTGAAAGCCTGATCTTCGAGATCAGAGGGCAGAACGTGATGCTCGATAGCGATCTGGCGGCGCTGTATGGGACGGAGACCAAACGGTTGAAGGAACAAGTTCGACGCAACCTCGGGCGCTTCCCGGAGGACTTCATGTTCGAGATAACCAATGAGGAGAAAGAACAATTGATCGCGAGCGCACCGCGCTTGGACAAACTGAAGTTCTCGTCGGTGCTGCCCATGGTATTCACCGAGCACGGTGTCCTGATGCTCTCCAGCGTGCTGGGCAGCGAGACCGCCATCGCCGTCAATATTCAGGTGATGCGTGTGTTCACCCGGATGCGCGCGGCATTGGCCGAGCATGGTGACCTATTGTTGAAGCTGGAGAAATTGAGCGGCACGGTGAGTATTCATAACCGTGACATCAAGGTGATCTTCGGGCAACTTCGTCGGATGCGGGAAGAGGAGGAGAACCGCCTGTTGGTGGCGAAGATCGACAAGGAGAAGAAGGGGGAGCCCCGGCCGGTCGTGGGGTTCAAGACATCCAAGGAGAAGTCGAAGAAGTAGCTCTCTTCCTCAGCGATCTGGGAGACGACGCAAGTCCCGTTAGTTCACCCGAGCGCCGGGCAAAGGATGTGGTCGCAAATTGCGTCCACCTCTGAACATCGGCTTTCGCTAGTATGGCTTCGACAGGTTTCGGTAGTTGGTCGCAACTAGCTCGAAATCCAGCCGCGCCTAAGCAGAACCAACATCCTCGTTCGCCAGCTTCCCGCCCTTCAGGTATCCATACAACTCGAACAATCCGCGCACAAAAAATATCAGGAGTAGCAGGTGCTCGATGTGCCGGCTCGGGTTGTTGTAGGTGCCGCGTGCAAGTTCCCAGATCAGGAAGGCTGCGGGTACGACGAGGTGGAGGATTATCCAACCGATCGCCATGGGGCTTTTGCGGAACATGGAGCGAAGGTAGCGGGATGCGAATGCAAGAAGGGAGGCCTTGCGACCTCCCTTCCTTCAGTGACCCCGGAAGGATTCGAACCTCCAACCAACAGAACCGGAATCTGCCATTCTATCCAATTGAACTACGGGGCCGGTGGTGCTCCGCTGGGCGAAGCGGCGGCGAAGGTAATGCGGGCGGCGGCGCCGTTCATCGGTGGGACATGAGCATTGCCTGTTAGCTGGCTTGATGCCGTGATCGCTTGGATGCTTTTTGACAGGATTACAGGATCAACAGGATCCATCCGCCATGCGGCGGATACACGTTCGCTGTCAGGATAGCCTGCTGCATTCATCCGTGTTTATCCGTGTGGATCCGTGGTTCAATTTATCCGTGGTTCCACTTCTATCCGGAGCTCACTTGGGTGCCAGCATGGCTTCGCGGATGTACTTCACCGGCGCGGCGCCGTGGCTGAGGAAGGCTTCGTGGAAAGCCTTCAGACTGTAGGCTGCGCCCATCTTCTGCTTGTAGGCTTCGCGCAACGCGAGGATCTCCGTGGAACCGGTGAAGTAGGAGCAGAGCTGTACCTGCGAGAGTGTGGCCCGGTGGTATTTCTCCTGCACCTGCGCCGCTTCTTGGAACGCTTGGTCCACGAGCAGGTCGCGGATGTCCTGCTCCTTCCAGCCCAGGACGTGGATGCCGTAATCCACGAGCACATTGGTGCATTCGCGCAGGTTCCACTTGTAGTACATCAGCCACATCTCCGGCGCGTTGTCGTCCCAGCCGTTCTCCATCATCATGCGCTCGCCATAAACGGCCCAGCCTTCCACCATGGCGCCGTTGGAGAAGACCGCCTTCACCTTGTCCGGCGCTTCACGCAGCGTGTAGATCCCTTGCAGGCAGTGGCCGGGCACCGCCTCGTGGATCGTCAGGAGTTGCAACATCCAGTGGTTCAATTCCCGCAGCGAACTCTCCACCTCGGCTGACGGCTTACCGCTAAGGTCCGCAACGTTGTAGTAGGCCGATGAGGTCTTCTGGTAGGGCAGGGGGAAGTCCGCGGAAGCGATGGTGACACCGCTAGCGAAGGGTGGCATCAGGCGGACTTTCACGGATGCGGTGGTGTCGAAGTTGAAGAGGTCCTTGGCGAGGATGAAGCGGTCGATACGATGCAGTTGGGTGTTGATGGTGTCGAAGAGGTGCGCGGGCTGCACGTGCTGGAGCGATAGCTTGTCGATCATCGTCTTGATCAACTTCAGACTGTCGGTCGGCTGCGGGACCTTGGCGAGGTATTTCGGCCACAGCTGCTTGGCGAGTTTGTACATCTCCCGGTGGCACTTGTCCTTTTGCGCGTTGGCCATCTTGAAGATCTGGTCGGGACCCATGTCCGAGACGATCTCATACTTGAACTTCTGGTCGTAAAGCGTCTTCCCGAGCCGGAAGTCGCGGAAGGTGATGCTGCTGTCCGCGAGCATGGCCGTCAAGCCGGCAACGTATCCGTTGATAGCGGTCTTCGCGGAATCGATCCGTTGGTTCAGTGTCTGCTTATCGGCATCCGGCAGCGTGGACTTGGCGATGGAATCCGTCATGTCCTGTCCGAAGACGGATAGCGCACCCTTGTTCTGGCTGATGGCCAATTGGATGTGCTCTTTGGTCGGGTTCTTCAGCACATGCAGCGCTGCGGCGTAGTAATCCCCGGCGAGGGAGAGGTGCGCGGAGAGATCGCGGAGGCGGGTATCGAGCGGTGCGTATGCCTGTGTGAGGATGGCATAGGCATCGCCGCCGATGTTGTAGCGGGAAGCATCCCAGCGTTGGTCCTGCAGAGTATCGAGTTCCCAGATGCTGCGCCGCAGTTCATTCTCGATCATGCGGTAGCTGATGCGGTCGTCGATGGACAGTTGCTCGGTGCCGATGGTGTGGAGTGAATCGAGCCAATTGTTTGAGAATGCGTTGCTGCCCGCGTTGTAGGCGCTGTCCGGAACGGGGAGCTCATCATAGTATTTCCCATATCCCACGGAGATCGCATAGGACGGGTATTCCTTCCAGTAGGCATCGAGGAAGCGGGTCTTGAACCCGTCAAAGTCGACCGGTGCTTTTTGCTTTGGTGTTTCCACTTGGGTGCAGGCTGCGAGGAGCAGGATGGCGGGGAGGAGCAGTGTTTTCATGCGGGTGACCGGTCTAGGTTCTGGTGGACAGGATGGTGGCCGAAAGTAGCGTTCGGGAGCAGGAGCGGCTTGATCAGTGTGGAAGGAGCGTTTCCTCGGTGGAACAGGATCTTACTTGACAGCATTACAGGATTCACAGGATCGATCGCGTCTGCGACGCGTGGCTCATCTATCGGCAGCTCCGCCGTTCGCAGGATAATTTCCTTTCCCAAGGTTCTTTTCCACAGATGTCACAGATGAATGCAAAGAACACCTATGAGCTTGAGCTATCTGTGTCATCAGTGGATGAAATGAATTCCGTGGCCAGCATGTAGAGGTCGTATGGACTCTCAGCGGAATCAACATCGTGATCCGAAGTGCCTTGAAAACCACTACCTTTGCGCGCTTTTTGAACGCCTTTCCACGCATTCCCATGAAGGACCTCCGCAACATCGCCATCATCGCTCACGTCGACCACGGCAAGACCACTTTGGTGGACAAGATCCTGCACCAATGCCAGCTGTTCCGAACGAACGAGGAGGTGAAGGACCTGCTGTTGGACAGCAACGACCTGGAGCGCGAGCGCGGCATCACGATCCTCAGCAAGAACGTGAGTGTCCACTACAAAGGCGTGAAGATCAACATCATCGACACCCCGGGCCACAGTGACTTTGGCGGTGAGGTGGAGCGCGTGCTCAACATGGCGGACGGCGTGATCCTGCTCGTGGATGCCTTCGAAGGACCGATGCCGCAGACTCGCTTCGTACTGGGCAAGGCCATCGAGCTGGGCCTGAAGCCAGTGGTGGTGATCAACAAGGTGGACAAGCCGAACTGCACGCCGGATGAAGTGCACGAGGCCGTTTTCGACCTGATGTTCGCACTGGACGCCACGGAGGACCAGCTGAATTTCCCCACGGTCTATGGCTCCAGCAAGAACGGCTGGATGGGCGCGGATTGGAAGACCCCGACAGAGGACGTGAGCTATCTTCTCGATGTGATCCTCGAGCATGTGCCCGCACCGAAGGTTGTTGAGGGAACCGTGCAGATGCGCATCACCTCTCTCGACTACAGCAGCTTTCAAGGCCGCATCGCCGTGGGCCGCATCTCGCGTGGAAGCCTCAAGGCTGGCCAGCAGATCACCTTGGTGAAGAACCTGGGTGGCACTGCGAAAGGCCAGATCAAGGAGCTGATGATCTTCGAGGGCCTTGGCAAGGAAAAGATCAAGACGGAAGTGGGCTGCGGCGAGATCGTCGCACTGATGGGCCTGGAGGGTTTCGACATCGGCGACACCGTGGCTGACGCAGAGAACCCGGAGGGCTTGGCCAAGTTCAAGGTGGACGAGCCGACGATGAGCATGCTCTTCACCATCAACACCTCACCCTTCTTCGGCAAGGAGGGCGAGTTCGTCACCAGCCGCCACTTGCGCGATCGCATCTTCAAGGAGATCGAGAAGAACTTGGCTATGCGGGTGAAGGAAACCGATTCGCCAGATAAACTGTTGGTCTATGGCCGGGGTATCCTGCACCTCAGCATCCTGGTGGAGACCATGCGCCGCGAAGGCTATGAGTTCCAGCTGGGCCAACCCCAAGTGCTTTATAAGGATATCGACGGACAGAAGAACGAACCTGTCGAATTGCTCACTGTGCAAGTGCCGGAGCAATTCAGCAGCAAGGTGATCGACAACGTGACCCGCCGCAAGGGAGAGATCGTCAACATCGAGCAGAAGAGTGATCGCACGGTGCTGGAATTCTCGATCCCCGCACGTGGCATTATCGGCCTGCGCAACACCTTGCTCACCGCCACGGAGGGCGAAGCGATCATCGCGCACCGCTTCAAGGGCTACGAGCCTTTCAAAGGTGAACTCGGCATACGTCGCGCTTCAAGTATCATCAGTCAGGAGACCGGTACGGCCATCGCTTATGCTATGGACAAGTTGCAGGATCGTGGCCGCTTCTTCGTGAACCCCAATGAAGAGGTGTATGGTGGTCAGGTGATCGGAGAGAATCCCAAGACGGACGACCTGGTGGTGAACATCAACAAGACGAAGAAGCTCACCAACATGCGCGCTTCGGGTACCGATGACAAGACCGCCTTGGCGCCTGCCACGAAGTTCTCCTTGGAAGAAGCCATGGAGTACATCAAGGATGATGAGTACTTGGAGGTGACCCCGAAGAACCTGCGCATCCGCAAGATCTTCCTGGACGAGAACGATCGGAAGAAGCAACGCAGGCCGCAGAACGCCTAAGGGTGGTCGCAGATCAGTACTGTCTTATGTCCGATGTCCTATGACGGACTGAAGCATAGGACATAAGACCTGGGGCAAGGCCGCACCTGCGGTAACGTCATCACCTCAGCCGACTTTCGGTAAGGCTTCCTGCACAGGTTCCTTCACCTTCTTCTTGAACCATCGAATGCCCTTGTCCATAAAGCCGATGTGCGCATTGAAGCGCTTGACGAAGTTGAGCCGGATGTTGCCCACGCTCCAGTAGAAGCTGCTCCGGTCGTTGATCAGGTAGCCGATATTCTCCTGGTTGAAGGATATCCCCGCGTAGTACTTCGCACTGTTGTAACCGGTGCCCGCGCGGAACTGTCCATGCCAACCCAATCCTGCGCTCGTCCTGAGGACATCCTCAGAAAGGTCCTCATCCGTCACCGCACGTTGGACGCTGAGTCCGCCGCCAATGACCAGCGATCCGGTGAGGAACCAATGTTCCTGCACAACAAGGGTATATGCATAGCCCAAGCTGGGCCCGATGTCCCAGAATTGGCCTTCGCGCAAATGCAGCCCCGGACCATACTGCTTGGCAAGCCTTTCCGGCACGAGTGAGGAGTCCGCTGTCAGGTTGAAGTAGGTCGCATAGCCACCGGCGAGTAAGGTGCCTTGGCTCTTGCGCTGCCACGCATCCTGGTTGAAAGCGGCGCGATAGCTGAAGCGGTCGCTATTGAAGATATGGACGGTGCTTACGCCCAGATTGTATTCCACAATGTCCGGCCGCGTGGGGTAGGAGGTCTGCTGGTCCCAGCCCAACTCGTCTTTCGAGTAGGTGTCGACATAGTACCCTTGATAGCGCTGCAGGAAAAGGTTCGTGGCCCAGAACTGCGTGTAAACGTTGGCCTGTGCATCAAAGTAACGGGTCTGGCCTTTTTCCGGGTTATCCTGGTTCAGTAACGGAATACCCACGCCGATGTTGAGTGTTAGCGCGCGATAGCTCGCACCGACACCCAGATTCACTCGGCTGTTCGGGCGGTATATCAACGGCCTGACGCTGTTCAAACCGCCCAATTGCATCTTATTGTACTTGGTGCTGAAGTAGACGCGACCTGTGAGGATGTGGGTGTAGTCCTTCACATAGGCCGAGTCGTATGGGTCCTTTACACCACGGCCCTGCGCGTTCACGGTATTTCCCCCCGCGAAGAGGATGGCGCACGCCGAAGCATGAATGAAAAGGCGCGCGATGCGTGTGGACATGGACCGCAAAGGTCGCGCATGACCCGGTCCAAACCTGCCGCGTTCACTTGGATAGCTGGCATTCCATGGAGAAAGATCGATAAACGTCACATACGACTAAAAAGTCCAGCGTGCACCGATCCGATCATCTGTGAGAGACCAGGAAAAAGGAAAGGGCGCCGACCGGTTGGTCGACGTCCTTTCCAGAGGAACACGTTCAGCGAGCGATCAGCAAACGTGTCTGCATGCCCGGCTGGCCCGTGGCATCCTTCACGATGACCGTATACGTGCCTGTTTGCAGCATGGACACGTCCAACTTGCCATCCACTGATGTGGCAGTTTCGAGAACAGAGCGGCCGTTCACGTCCAGTATGCTCAGGGGTAGGCCGGCTGCCACTCCGGAAAGGGTGATGTGACCGATGGCGGGGTTCGGGAATATCTGAAGTGCGTTCGCAGTGGTAGTTTCCTGCACGGCTACGGTGCTTGCAGACACGATGATCTGCCCTTTCATGCCCATCGAGGCATGTGGCATACAAACAAAGTAGTAGGTGCCTGGTACATCAAGGGAAAATGTATTCGTGCCGGAGGAAAAATTAAAGCCTCCGTTGGAAGTGTTACCGTTCGCGTTCCAGGTGGCTTCGCTTACCTCCGTGCAGGTATGCGGGGGCGGAAGCACCACATGGATGCTATCCCCGGCTTGCATGTTGATCACATTCGGGCTGAACGTAAAGCCCGAATTCGTCAGTTCATATGTCGTCTGTGCGCTGGCGCCGATCGCCAAGGCGACCATGCAAAGAGTGGAAAGTGTTCTCATCGATCTTTTTGTTAAAGGTGCAGGGGGTTGACGCAGGTTTGACGTGATCCGTCCGATGGGGGTGAAAATTATTTCAACTGGATCTTGATCATTCGCGACATTGACCTCCGAGGATGCAAGACATCGAACGACAACAGGGTCAGGCACAACCACAAGTAAGGATCACGTCTGCTAGAGCAGGTTCTGCTGGTTGGCTTCCCGGCGGCGAGGCTCAGGAGGCATGGTGCCGAAAATGTAATCCCAGAAAGGTGTGCTGACACCGAAAGCACCGTCATCGCCAACATAGTGGTGGAGGTTGTGGTGTTTCCAGATGATGCCCAGAAAATTCTTCGGTTGTTTGAAGATGTGGATGGCGTAATGGGCCAGTAGATAGCTGCTGTAACCGAAGAGGAATCCGCCGCCGAAAGCAAATCCGTTCGGGCCGATGATAAGGCGGAAGAGGCTGATGAACAAGACAGCAAGCACGATGCTCAGCAAAGGCGGCATCGCCAAACGGGTCTTATCGCGCGGATGGTCGTGGTGAACACCATGGATCACGTACTGGAAACGCTTCCTCTTTTCGGACTCCGCAGGAATGTGGTAGAGGTAACGGTGCATCACATATTCGACCAAGGTGAAGAGCACGACGCCGCCGAGGAAAAAGACCACGGCAGTGCTCCAGGAGATGTCGAGGGTACCGATGGAATACCACAAAGTGAGGATGCCCGCCGTCCAGAAGAGGCCTAGCGGAATGGCGATGTGCGTCTTGGTAAGAGCCTCAAGCGCAGGATTCTTGAAGATGCGCCCGGCTCCGGGTTTGGGATGATTTGCCATGATCTTGGGCGCGAATTTACTCAACAATCCGTGTATGGCTCTAAGCACTTGGAAGTCTTCATGCAGCGGTGTAACGGCCTTGGGCGAAGGCGTGGAGCGTGCGTACATGGTGAGTATTGCCAGTACCGCGAAGCCATTACATTTGCGGCCCTTCAACCTGAAGGAATTTGTTTCCCGGGCGTTTAGCTCAGCTGGTTTAGAGCACTACCTCGACAAGGTAGGGGTCGCTGGTTCGAATCCGGCAACGCCCACTTTCCCGGTTTGGGGAGGAAAGGGGCCCGGCTGCCGATCCTTCTTTTGATCCGGCAGCCGGACCCCTCTCCAATTCGACCATATCTGCAACGAACACTTTTGATCACTTGATCCTTTTGGCACACTGACCGGAGATCAAGGTGCGACCCCGAAAAGCTCAACCCATGAAAAAAGCTACCCTTTCGCTCACCTTTCTGCTGATCTTCTCGATCTGCGCTAACGCCCAAGAGGACAAGGCCGCGCGCGACGATGCAGCCGCTGCCATGCAGGCCAAAACGCCTGCTGACACCACCGGGAAGATCTGGACCACGGGAGGGAATTTCCAACTCAACATGAGCCAAGTGAGCCTCACCAACTGGGCCGCCGGTGGCAACAGTTCGGTCAGTGGACTCACCCAGTTCAACGGATTTGCCAATCGCGTCAAGGGCCGTTATGCTTGGAACAATTCCCTTGCCTTGGCTTATGGGATCCTTGAACAGCATGGACTGCTGAACCAGAAGACCGATGATCGCATAGAGATCAACAGCAAGTACGGCTATGAACTAAAAGACGCTTGGTACCTCTCCCTGCTGGGCCAGTTCAAGACCCAGTTCACCGAGGGCAAGGATGCCAACGGGGTGGAGATCTCCAATTTCATGGCGCCAGGCTATCTGATTCTTGGTCTCGGTCTTGATTACATGCCCAGCAAGCATTTCTCGGCATTCATCTCACCCGCCACCGCGCGCATCACCTTTGTGAATGACCAGAAGTTGGCCGATCAGGGGGCCTTTGGGGTGGACCCAGCGACCTACGCCTACGGTGCCGATACCGTAAAGCTTACCAATGGGGCCAACAGCTTCTTCGAGTTCGGTGGATACGTGAAGTTGATGTACATGCACGACCTGGCCAAGAACATCAACTTCCTCACGAAGGCCGACTTCTTCAGCAACTATTTGAAGGATCCGCAGAATATCGATGTGAACTGGGAGACCCTCTTCACCTTCAAGGTGAACGACTGGTTCAACGCCACTCTGAGCACCATGCTGATCTATGATGACAACACCCAGATCATGAAGCCTTGGGGGGAGAACCCCACCGAGCTATACGTCGGGAAGGGCACGCAGTTCAAGGAGGCCATCAGCCTCGGTGTTATGCTGAAGCTCTGATCGTTCCGACATCCTCTCCACTGAAAGGGCCGCTTCGAAAGAGGCGGCCCTTCTTCTTGCTCTCCGACATGTGCCGTAGCGCCAGAATGAGATCGCTCCTTGGCAAAAAAAACTGATCGCGATGACGGCAAAAAGTGCGTGCGACTGCTCTCGACCAATTCAAGGAAAGCGCAGCGGCCCTTTCAGCGGTTCGAAGAAACCGTAGAGCCAGGGATCCCCTTCGCGCACCTGCACCGACATAGAGGCCACATGCGCCGCCTTCCCCCCAGGGTTCCACAGGTACACCTTCAGCCGCTTGCCTTGTCCATGTCCCGGCAGGTCGGAGAGGGGCACCGCCACGATGAGGCTGTTCCCTTTGGGGGTGATAGAGCTGTTCCGATAGAAGACCGTGCGCTCGCCATCCTTCAACTCCAACACCAGTTTCAATTCGCTGTCCGTAGCGGCATCGGTCACATCCATGCGTGCTTCGAGCACATCATTGTCGCCATTGGCCAACTCATAGACGGGCCGGTCGAACACCAGTCCGAATTCCTTTCCGGTAAGATCCCAACTGCGCGGAGCCATTCCGTATTTCGCTGTGGTATCCCGGAAGAGCGGGATGCCTTTGTCCACCTGCCAACCTTCGCCTTTGACGGCCTCCGGGGCGATGGTCTCCTGCTTGGAGATATCATTGATGCGCCCCTCTGTTGGCCTTCTGCCAAAAAGAAAGGTCTGTCCCTCGTCCATATCGTGCCGTTCCAGCATGAAGGGGAATGCTTGCTGGATCCTGGCTAGGTCTTCCGAGGAGGCGCCGGACGAGGTCCCATAGAAGACCTCGGCGGCGGGGGTGGTGTTCAGCAGACTGTCCACGAACTGGCTGGATCTAGAACGCAGGTTGATATAGGGCGCGGCGGAGCTGTCGATGCCCCATTGCTTGAAGTAGAATCCGGGGATCTCCTCGGGCACGTCCACCAAGGCCAAGCGGTCCGGCTCTTTGGAAGCATCGATAATGCCGTGCACGGTAACCTCGTACTTCGAACGATAGAAGATATCGTAGTGCTTGCGCTGATCCACCAAGGCGAACACAGCGGCGGCCGCGATCAACGCCACCAACGGTAGCAGGAGGATCGGACGCGGGGTACGCCAACCCGTGAACAACGGAAAAACGAGAAAGGGGAAGGAGAAGATCACTACGGAATACTGCAGCACGGGCGCATGCCATACCGAATAGCCGTAGCCCACGGCCAAGGGCACCAGCCCAAGCGTCAGGCAGAGTGGAATGAAAGGTGAGGTACCAACACTTTTCGATCGGAAGCTGCGGACCCAACCGGTAAGTGCCACGCCCACCACTACGGCAGCGAGCGCAATGCTGAACTCGAAGACATAAGCGACGTAGTTCGGCAACCAGGAAGCTGAAGGGGGCGCCAGCCATTGGCCCACGCCGCCATAACCCAACTGCCGCCAAGTGATCGGCAGTTCGGGCAGGTACAGCAGCAATGCTAGCCCGCCCGCCAGCAGCACGCGCTTGCGCTGGAAGGGGGCCGCGAGAAGCAGCAGGCATAGCCCGGCCAACAGTGCGAACAGGAGCGAGAAATGATGGATATAGGCACACAATGCGGCGGCCAACGCTACTCCCGTCCACGCCCACTTTCGTCCGCCCAATGCACGTGTGATCTGGTCCATCAGCAATGCGCAGGCGAAGAAACCCGCGGCATAGGGCCGTGCGATCTGGGAGTACATCACCGTGTATTGGATGCTGCCGATGAAGGCGATCGAGAGCAGCGCCGCAGCGGGTGAGGTCCACGCAGCAGCAAAGCGGTAGAGATAGAAAAGAGCGGCGATCCCCATCACGATGAAAGGCAACTTCACCGCCATCTCGCTCGTGCCGAAGAGGCCGGTCCAGATCCATTCGAACACTTGCACGCCCGCAGGATGCGCATCAACGGCCACCCCCTTCGCGATCAGATCGCTGAATGAGCTGAAGCGCACGCGCAACAAAGCGCTTATCTCGTCGTGGGTGAAAGGGATATGCGGAAGACCCCAGAGGCGCAGCACGGCGGCCAGGATCAGCAAGACGAACAAGGCCCACCGGTGTACCGGGTCGCCGGGAAGTGGGTGGGCGGCCGCTTCCTCCAGCTTCTTGCGCCAGTGTGGTTGCTCAATTACCACGATCCACGTCCCGTTTGATGTCTTTTTCCTTCAGGCTTTCACGCTTGTCGTAGGTCTTCTTGCCCTTGGCCAGCGCGATCTCCACCTTCACGATCCCGTTCTTCGCGAAGAAGGAGCGTATTGGAATGATGGTGACGCCCTGGTCCTTCAACTTGCGTTGCAGCTTCTTCAACTCGGTGCGGTGCAAGAGCAGTTTGCGGTCGCGGATGGGTTCATGCGCGAAGTTCTTCGCTTTCTCGAAGGGCTGGATCCGCATGTTCCGCAGGTAGAGCTCGTCGCCGATGAAGGTGCAGAAACCCTCGGTGATGCTGGCGTCGCCGAGGCGCAGGCTCTTTACCTCGCTGCCCACCAGCACAATGCCGCACTCGTGCGTCTCGAGGAAGAAGTACTCGAACGCCGCGCGGCGGTTCTTGATCTCGGGCATCGAAATGACAGCCATGGCGCGAAGATGGGGAATGGAAGCGGCCCGACACCGATCAGTCTGCCGTTGTCACTTGGTGTTTCCTTCCTTGATATCGCCCACCCACACAACTCCGCCTTCCTCGATCCGCACTTTGCGCTCCTTGTACAGCGCGCCAAGCGCCTGCTTGAAGGCCTTTTTGCTGATGCCGAATTCCGCGTGGATCTCCTCCGGCGAACTTTTGTCCGTGATCGGCAGGAAGCCGCCGCATTGCTGGATCCGCTTGGCCAGCAGCGCGGTGTTCGCATCGTTGTAGTGCGTGTAGCCGATGGGCTGCAGTGTGATGTCCAGCTTGTTGTCTGGACGCACGGTCTTTATGAATCCAGCGATGCGGTCGCCGACGGAGACGTGCTTGAAGACCTCGCTGCCGTGTATCAGTCCGCTGTGCTTGCCGTTCACGATCACCGACCAGCCCAACTCGCTTCGGCCGTAGATGAAGAGGTGCACGGCGTCGCCTTCCTTCACCGTCAGCTCCGCATTGTCGAGGTAGCGCTCGAGGCGCGTGCTTCCGAAGAGACGATCGGTATGCTCGTCGAGGGCCATGTACACCACATACCAGCGGCCTTCCTCCAGTTTCTTCCGTTGCTCCTTGAAGGGTACAAGCAGATCCTTCTCCATGCCCCAATCAAGGAAGGCGCCCAAGCCACTCACCGCGTTCACGCGCAGGAGGCCGAAGTTGTTGAGTTCGATCTTCGGGTCCAGCGTGGTGGCCACTTGCCGGTCCTCGGAATCGCGGTACACGAACACGTGGAGTGACGTGCCTTGGTCATGCTCGAGCGGACAGTACTTGTTCGGCAGCAGCACTTCGCCTTCTTCTCCATCAC
>JBEPUG010000085.1:0-14701 GCA_041691695.1 Flavobacteriales bacterium | reverse complement strand
GTGTATAAGAGACAGGACCAGGATCGCTTGGCGTTGATCGCTTCTTCCGCGCATGTGCTGTGCGTTGTCGTCAGCTACGATGCGCCCCTTGTCGATGATGATCACTCGGCTGCAGATGGCCTCTACCTCCTGCATGATGTGCGTGCTGAGCATCACAGTGCGTGCCTCGCCGATGTGCTTGATCAATGTGCGGATCTCTGCGAGCTGATTCGGATCAAGACCACTCGTGGGTTCGTCCAAGATCAGCACCTGCGGGTCGTGGATCATGGCTTGAGCCAGTCCCACGCGCTGCCGATAACCCTTGCTGAGTGCGCCGATCTTCTTGTGCTGCTCGTGTCCAAGGCCCACGATATCGATCATCTCGTTCACCCGCGCAGCCTTCTTCCGGATGCCATAAAGTCCCGCAGTGAATTCGAGGTACTCGCGCACATATAGGTCGGTATAGAGCGGATTGTGCTCGGGCAGGTAACCCACGTTGCGCCGCACCTCCATGCTGTTCTCGCGGATGTCGAAGCCGCACACGCTGGCGTCGCCGGAAGTGGGCGGCAGGAAGCAGGTGAGTATCTTCATCATCGTGCTCTTCCCCGCGCCATTGGGGCCAAGGAAGGCGACGACCTCGCTTCCGCCAATCTCGAAGGAAACATCGTCCAGCGCCTTCTGGGCACCGAACTGCTTGGTGATGTGGCGGACGGAAATGGACATGATGCGCGAAAGTAGCGGGCACTGCGCGGAACGGTTGTGACTGCATGATAAAAGGAGTGAATACGCGTGTTCACTTCCGTGATCAAGGATGCTACCATTCCTGCGATCTTTGCCACATGCCCACAGGCCTCGTCATGCGTTCCACCGGCAGCCGCTACCTCGTGCGCAACTCCGACGGCGTATTGCACCACTGCGTCGCCAAGGGTAAGCTGCGCATCAAGGGCTACAGCTCCACGAATCCGTTGGCCGTGGGCGATGTGGTGGACTTCACGCCCGGCGTGGAGAAGGTGGGGAATGAGCTCGTAGGATCGATCATCACCTTGCACGATCGTCGTAATTACCTCGTGCGGAAGTCCGTGAATCTCTCGCACCACAAGCATGTGATCGCGAGCAATATGGACCAATGCCTCGTGCTGGTAACGATGGCGCGGCCACGCACTTCCTTCGGTTTCATCGACCGCGTGCTGGTTACCGCTGAGGCCTACCGCATCCCGGCGATCGTCATCTTCAACAAGGTGGATGAATATGGCGATAAGGAGTTCGAGCTGCTCGCGGAATACGAGGACGTCTACCAAAGCGCTGGCTACCGCACGGTGATCACTTCCGCATTGAAAGGCACCGGGATGGACGAGGTGAAGGCATTGCTAGCGGGGAAGGTCTCTCTGCTGGTGGGCCATAGCGGTGTGGGAAAGAGCACGTTGGTGAATACCATCGATCCCGAACTGGACCTGCATACCTGGGAGGTGAGCGCATCCACCGAGAAGGGACAGCACACCACGACGAATGCGCGGATGTTTGAATTGAAGCAGGGATCAGTCGTGGGTCTTGGGTCTGCGAGCCGTGAGCCCCGGTCATCGATCTCCAGCCACCTATCGCCAACATTCATCATCGACACTCCCGGTGTAAAAGGCTTCGGTCTGGTGGACATGACACCCGACGAGATCGTGGACCAGTTCCCAGAGATGTTCGCGCTGAAGGGCGCTTGCCGCTTCAACGATTGCAAGCACCTTAAGGAGCCGGGCTGTGCGGTGATCGCTGCGGTTGAAGAAGGGACGATCGCTGCAAGCCGATACAACAGCTACGTGGACATGCTGGAAGGCGTGGATGAGGAAAGTCCGTACCGAGTGGATTGAAGAGGTGACTGCCACGAAGAACACTAAGGGCACAAAGAGGTCCATGCGTATAGAAGAAAATATGAATTCAAAGACCGGATCGCCGCAATTGGTCATGGGTGTTTTGGCTATTCTCTTGATCGCCTGCCAAGCGAGTGCGCCGGTGACACAGGCTACAGCTCGCGCAAAAACGCCTGATGCCGCTGAGCTTTTGCCGCAACAGAATGTGGATGCCACGATCTATCAGTTCAGTTCGGCCGAGGTGTACCGCCTTTACCAACAAGGCTACGAGCTCGCTCGGATCCGCCTCGACGCGAACTTGCAACGGCCGCATACACTTCCACCAGCGGTGATCGTGGACATCGATGAGACGGTGCTCGACAACAGCCCCTATAGCGTGACGGACATTGCGCACGAGCGCACCTACACACCCGCGACCTGGACGCAGTGGACGAACAAGGCCAGCGCGAAGGCATTACCGGGATCGGTGGAGTTTCTGAACTATGCCGTGTCCAAAGGCTGCGCGATCTACTATATCTCCAATCGCGAAGCGGATGAGGAGATCACTACCGTGAAGAACCTGCAGACTGCTGGATTTCCCATGGTGGATAAGGCGCACGTGATGCCCATGACGGACACTGGCGACAAGACAGCGCGCCGCGCCGAGGTGGCTAAGGACCACTACATCGCGCTTCTGGTAGGGGATCAACTCACTGACTTCGACCAGCGCTTTTATGATCGCACAGCGGACATGGGCAAGAAGCAAGTTGATGCACTGCGTGATTCGTTGGAGCGCTACTTCATCCTGCTGCCTAATTCGATGTATGGGCGCTGGCTGGATGTGATCAGTTCTCTACCGGATTCCGTGAAGCTCCGGAACAAGGCACGCTTCCTAGAACAAAATGCCTACTGATGCGTGCGGTAGTGCAACGCGTGGCCGAAGCCTCCGTCCGTATCGGGGACCGCATGCATTCGGAGATCCGGCTTGGTCTGCTGGTGCTTCTTGGGATTGAGGTGGGTGACACTACGGAAGACGTGGAATGGCTCTGCGGAAAGATCGCGCGGATGCGTTTGTTCCCTGATGCCGATGACGTGATGAACCTCGACGTGAACGATGCGCAGGGCGAAGTTTTGCTCATTAGCCAATTCACCCTTCACGCCAGCACCCGCAAAGGGAATCGCCCGAGCTACATCCGCGCGGCGCGGCCCGAGGAGGCGATCCCACTCTACCTGCGCGCCAAGCAACTCCTCAACGAACTGACGCAAGCCCGCGTGAAGACCGGCGAATTCGGAGCCGACATGCAGGTTGCATTGATCAACGACGGACCGGTCACGATCGTGATCGATAGCCGGACCAAAGAATAGCAGCACTATGGTGAACGAAACGAAAGAGGGGACGCCAGTCCGCGAACTACAGTCCGAGGTGGACGCATGGATAAGTGAAACAGGCGTGCGCTACTTCAACGAGTTGACGAACATGGCGATCCTGGCCGAGGAAACAGGCGAGGTTGGGCGCATCATTGCGCGGCGCTTCGGCGAGCAAAGTGAAAAGGAAAGCGACAAGGGGAAGGACTTGGGAGAGGAACTCGCGGACGTGCTATTCGTGGCGATCTGCCTAGCGAATCAGACCGGCACGGACCTCGGTGCCGCATGGGCGAAGAAAATGGAAGCGCGTACCAAGCGGGATGCGGAGCGGCACAAGGGAAACCCGAAGCTTCGCTGATCCGAGGCGGGACAGCGATGTTGCCGGAAGGTGAGGCGTACGCTATTTCATCGGACCGGTAAAAGACTTCATGCGGCCTTGGCAATGAGGTGATGCGCATGCTGTCGCTTTGCGGCATGAAAACGCAACAGATGTACATCGCACACTACCGGGACTGGTCATCGTGGGCATTGACCGCCGTGGCCGTGCTGGGCCTGATGGGCCTGGCCTTTGGACAAGGAGAACCACTCTCCGAACTAACACCGTTACCCTCGCGGTCAGCGGTCGCTGAGGTGCGTCTGCCGGTACCCGAGTTGGTGCCCACCAAGGTGCCAGTAAAGATCACGGACGACGGGCGGCAAAGGGATGAACGCTCTGCAACGGCCCAGCTGATCTTCGCTTTCACAAGCGAGCACGCACACTCGATCATCGTGGATGTGCTGGACGAGAGTGGTCATGTGGTAAGTCAACGCACACTCTCGGCAAAGCCCGGCAGGAATGCCTTGGCCATGGATGTGTCCGACCTGCGTGAAGGGCGTTACGTGGCGCTGATCTCAGAGGGCGATGGTGGCCGTTTGGTGCGCTTCTACCGCTGAACAGGCAAAAACATCAGGTCCCGTGGACGGCCGGCCGGGAGGTCGGCTTTTTGTTTGGTGCGTGTCGAGAGTTCCGAACTCAGTTCGCGAACATCTCCCGCACCCGCTCGAAGAAGCCTCTGTCCTTGTTAGTAGGATGGGGCTGCATGCCGGGGCTGTCACGGAGTTTTTCCAGGGCCTTCTTCTCGTCCTTGTTCAGGTCGGTGGGCGTCCACACCATAACATGTACGAAGAGGTCGCCATTTCCGTGGCGATTCACGCTTGGAAGTCCCTTGCTCTTGAGGCGTAACACATGGTTGCACTGGGTGCCGGGCTCGATCTTCATCTTGGCCTTGCCGCTCACCAGCGGGACTTCGATACTGGTGCCCAATGCGGCGTCCACCACAGTGATGAAGGCCTCGTAGTGCAGATTGTTGCCGTCGCGCTTCAGTTCGGCATGGTCTTCTTCCTCGATCACCACAAGCAGGTCGCCAGGTACGCCGCCCGCTGGGGCCTCGTTGCCCATGCCGCTCAAATTGAGCTGCATGCCTTCTTCCACGCCGGCCGGGATCTTCACAGTGACCACGCTCTCCTCCCGTACCAACCCGTTCGCATCGCTGCCTGGTGCACGCTTGCTCACTGTTTGGCCCATGCCTCCGCATGTGGGGCAGGCCGTCACCGTTTGCATCTGGCCGAGGAAAGTGCTTTGGACGCGATGCACTTGCCCCGCGCCTTTGCATGTGGCACAGGTTGCATATTCCGTGCCTTTTGGGCGCACGAGTTTTTGGAGCTTGAGCTGCTTCTCCACGCCATCGGCGATCTCCTCCAAGGTGAGCTTCATGCGCACGCGCAGGTTGCTGCCTTTCACGGTGCGGCGCTGTTGTCCACCACTGAATCCCCCGAAGCCTGCGCCACCACCGAATGTGCTGCCGAAGATGTCGCCGAACTGCGAGAAGATGTCGTCCATATTCATCCCGCCGCCTTGGTAGCTGCTCCCGCCCATGCCAGCACCCGCTTGACCGAAACGGTCGAATCGTGCTTTCTTCTCCGGATCGCTCAGGACCTCATAGGCACCAGCGGCTTCCTTGAAGCGGTCTTCAGCCGTATGATCACCGGGATTCTTGTCCGGATGATGTTTGATGGCCAGCTTTCGATAGGCCTTCTTGATCTCGTCCGCGCTGGCATTGCGGGTCACGCCCAGCACTTCGTAAGGGTCTTTCTTGCTCATGGCAGGTGTCGATCCGTTTGGACCGGCATTAACGCGTTATTCGCCGACGACGACCTTCGCGTAGCGGACCACTTTGTCATTCAACGTATAGCCATTCTCCACTACCTCGATCACCTTGCCTTTTAATTGCGGCGAGGATGTAGGCACTTTGGAGATGGCCTCGAAAAGCTCGGGATCGAAGACCTCACCCTTGGCGCGCATCACTTTCAGGCCGTGTGCCAAAAGGATGTTGTCGAACTTCTGGTGGATCAATTCAAATCCTTGTTTCACCGCGTCGATGTCGTCCACATCTGCGTTGTGCGCGATGGCACGCTCCATGTCATCGAGAACAGGCAGGATGCTTTTCAGCGTATCCACACCAGCGCTCATCAGGAGGTCCATGCGCTCTTTGGCGGTGCGCTTGCGGAAGTTGTCGAACTCGGCATGCAGACGCACGTACTTGTCATGCAAAGCCTTGTGCTCGGTGTTCAGCGCATCCAATTCTCCGCGTAGGCGCTCGGCCTCACTATCAGGTCCGAGGTTCTCATCGCCAAGGGCATGCTCCGAGGCGGCTTGGGAAGCGGCGCTCAACGGGTTCTCATCTGAAAAAGAGGAACTGCCACGGACAATTTCCTCGGGACTGACATCAGGTCGCTCCGACATGGTTATGCGCTTATTTCTGAATGGATTCCGCACTGGTCAATTTCAGTGCCGCGACAACATGCCGGACAATGCGGCGAAGATGCGGGACTTTTTGGCAGGAACGCAAAAGGAGCCGGGGGTAATCCGGCTCCTTTTGTTCGTTGGGTGATCTTGCTCAGTGAGAGACCATCAGGCGTTGCATGGTGGACGTGCCGCCTTCGGTCACACGCACAAGGTAGATGCCATTGGGGACCTCCGGAAGTGCGATGTTGATGGTATTGGTGCCGGTCCTCACAGCATCGCTGCTGCTCAGTACGCTTTGTCCCAATGCGTCCAGTACGTTCAGCTCCACAGTGCAATCGGTCGCCGCCGTGTATTCCAGCACCACTTCCCCGGTCGTGGGATTGGGGTATAGAGCCAACTGTCCTTGTTCTTTAGAAACGGGGATCTGTATCGTGCGCGTGTCTCTTTCCCGGAACGTATTCCCGCTGATGGATGCGCGCAAGGTGTAGCAATTGTCTGGGTCGAATGCATTGTGGTAACCATAGACCACGATAGAGTATGTGCCTACGCTACTGCTGTTGTACACGAGCTGTTCGTTGGTGGTACCACTGTTTTGTCCTGTGCCCAGCAAGGTGCCCCCTTTGTACAGCTTCACATCGTAGTCCGCTGGCAGGTTGGTGAGGTCGATGCGGATGTTGGGCTGGGATGCAGTGTTGCTGAACTTGAACCAATCCTTATCCTTTCGGACAGCCAGCAAGGCTTGGATGTCGGTGTTCGCCGCGATGGTAGGTGCTGCGTTCTTGGTGTTGTTCGGCTCATATATATCCGAGCATACGGAGCTTCCGCTCAATGTGGTAAAGTTGGCGGAGCTGGAATAGTCGGAGATGCCGTTCGCGCAGTTCGTCAACACCTGCCACTCATAGTCGGTGGAGGGTGAAAGTGCGCTGATGGAGCCGTTGTTGGAAGGGACGGTCATACTTTCCCAATTACCATTCCCGACAGGCCGGTAGCGCACAGTGTAGCTGATCGCGCTTTGCACGGCATTCCATGAAATAGAAGCGGAGGAGGAGGTTATACCGGTTGTTGACAGACCGGATGGAACAGCGCAAGTGGTGCCACCTCCCGGTGCGATGCAACCCATGGAGTTCATGATGGATGCACGCGCTCCACCAGTGCTGAATACCGACTGCATTCGGCTCGCTTGCCCGTTGGTGAAGAGGTTCATGCAATTGTCGTCCGCATAGTCCATGTAGTCCATGTACATGTCGCCATTCGGCCCGTTGCTGCACGAGACGTGGGGAAAGCTCGGGCATCCGTAGTTCGGGCCGCCTTGGTTTGGGGTATCTGCTACCTGGTCGGATCCATTGCAAGCATTGCCATCGTCGCCCCAGATATGCAGGAGATTCATCCAGTGACCCACCTCATGCGTGGCAGAACGTCCATACTGATATGAATTTTCGGTGCCAGGCACGGTCAAGCTGCCTACGCTGCCGTAGAGTACCACAACGCCATCCGTACCGGCGGGTCCCCCCGGGAATTGCGAGTAGCCAAGCAGGCCGCCACTGAGGTCGCAGACCCAGAGATTGAGGTAGCTGTCTCGGGGCCAAGCGTCGCTTCCTCCGTTGCTGTAATGCTTCACATTGTCGTTGGTGGAAAAACTATTCACGCTCGTCTGTCTGCGATCAATGCCCGTAGTGGGGTTGCCATCGGGATCGCGCTGTGCGAGACAGAATTGGATATCCGTGTTTGCGGCAACACCGGTAAAAGCGCTGGGCGTATTGCCCGCGTCGCTGTTCGCCCGCGAATAATCCAGGTTGAGCTGGTCGATCTGTGCCATGACGCGAGCGTCGCTCACATTTTCCGCGGTGGTCTTCCAGACCACGTGCACCACTACGGGTATGATCACCAAGCTGCGCTGATCGTCGTTCACATGCTCCAAGGCATATTGCGCCGCATGTTCATCGGCCTGCTGTAATCGTATCGCGCGTGAAGGATCGGCTTCGATCTGATGCTGCAGGTATTCCATTGTGCCGCATGTACGCTGGGCGGAAAGAACACTGCATCCGGCCAATGCGCTCACGAAGAGGGCGTACCTGATGGGAAGGGGTAGTAAATGCTTCATGCGCTCCATCCGTCACGCCGGTATGATCTACGGCAGCGGAGGTCCTGCAAGATTAGTGTCAGCACAAATGGGAACTCAACTTCGAAAGGGATATTCGACCAACAGGGTTTTCCCCTTGTTCGGATCGGGAAAGCGGAATACCGGTAAGGTCGGAACTCAGAGGCTCTTCACGTACTTGTCCAAGGCCTGATCCAATTGATCCCCGCGAAGGTTCTTCCCGACGATGATGCCGTTTGGATCAACAAGGAAATTCATCGGGATGGAGTTGACGCCATAGAGCCGAGCACCCTCCGAACCCCACGCTTTGAGATCGCTCACTTGGTTGGGCCACTCGAGTTTGTCCTGTTGGATCGCCTGCTGCCAAGCTTTCCTGGTCTTGTCCAAGCTCACGCTATAAATGGTGAAGCCCTTGGCATCCTTGAATTTCGCCTTGCTGTATTTCTCGTAGGCGCGCACCACGTTGGGGTTCTCACGTCGGCAAGGTCCGCACCAGCTTGCCCAAAAATCCACCAGAACATAGTGGCCCTTAAGCGAGGACAGTTTGATCACCTTGGTGCTATCTGCATTGAGGAAGGCCAACTCCGGGGCCTTGTCGCCGATGGATGTGCCCACCTTTGCACCGCCAGCGAGGTGTGTGGTGAAACCGAACACTGCCAATAGTGCGACACCGGCCACCACGGCGATGCGGGTCTTGTTCATCACGGTACGGATATTCATGGTGCGAAGGTAGGAGGATGTGAGGCCACCTCCTTGCCATCATCGTGCCGGGATAGGAAAGGCAACGACGTTGATGCACTTGTGCTATTCCGTCTTGTGCTTACTCGCTTTCTTGGCCTTCTTGGCCGCGGCTTTTTCCTCTTCCGCTTGCTTCTTCTTGAAAGTCGCCACCTTGGCCGGATCACGTTCAAGCATCGCGCTCAACGCATGATCGAGGTCCTCGTCGTGGACATCCATGGCCACGATCTTTCCCGTGGCGTCGATCAATACATTGGTCGGAATAAAGTGGACTTGATAAGTGTTGGCAGCTGTGTTGTTCCCATCATCCACTGCCGCCACCTGCCACGGCCAGTCCAACTTGTCCTGCTGGATCGCCTTCTTCCAAGCGTCACCTCCACCTGCACGGTCAAGGCTTACGCTGAAAACCCGAAAGCCTTGGGCGTTGGCGAAAAGGCTGTCCTGATAGGCGTGGTAGGCCGCGCGCACGTTGGGGTTCTCCATACGACACGGACGGCACCAACTCGCCCAGAAATCGATCAGCACCACATGTCCGCGTTGAGCGGAGAGGCGCAAGGTATCGCCAGCAGGATCCCGCATGGCGATCTCCGGTGCCATCTCGCCCACTGTTACCCCGTTGAGTCGCTCTTGCGCCTGCACGGGTGAAAGGAGGAGTGAGGAAAGAACAGTCAGTCCGGCGAGAACAAGTTGTTTCATAGTGCGAAGATCATGCATCGTGCCTTTTGTTTCGTGGAGTGAGGGAGGTCAAGGAGGTAAGCGGGTAAGGGAGGCCAATGAGGTAAGGGATGTAATGGGGGTAAGGGGAGTCAGTTGGCCGAACGAGGTACCTCCATCTCTTCCATCACCTCCCTCTCTTCCCTCTCTTCCATCACCTCCCTCTCTTCCATTACTTCCGTTACTTTTTCAGGGTAACCGTTCGATCTTGGCGCCGATGGCATTGAGCCGCTCCGCGATGCGCTGGTAGCCGCGGTCCACTTGCTCGACGTTGTGGATGGTGCTGGTTCCCTCGGCGCTGAGCGCGGCGATCAGTAGCGACACTCCAGCGCGGATGTCAGGGCTGGTCATGGTGATGCCGCGCAGGGGTTGCTCGAAATCGTGGCCGTTCACCTGCACGCGGTGCGGATCGCAGAGCGTGATCTGTGCGCCCATCTCGATCAGCTTGTCCACGAAGAACAGGCGGCTCTCGAACATCTTCTGGTGGATCAGCACACTGCCCTTCGCCTGCGTGGCTGTAACGATCATGATGCTGATGAGGTCGGGCGTAAAGCCGGGCCATGGAGCATCGCTGATGTTCATGATGCTGCCGTCGATGAAACGCTGGATGGCATAGTGGTCCTGCGCAGGAACGTGGATGTCGTCGCCCTTGCGTTCCACTAGGATGCCCAATCGGCGAAAGGTGTCGGGAATGATGCCGAGGTGCTCGTAGCCGGTGTCCTTGATGGTGATGGTGCTGCGAGTAAGCGCGGCCATGCCGATGAAGGAGCCGATCTCGATCATGTCCGGCAGCAGGCGATGCTCGGTACCGCCGAGTTCCTTCACGCCATCGATGTGGAGCAGGTTGCTGCCGATGCCTTGGATCTTCGCGCCCATGCGAACGAGCATGTGGCAGAGTTGCTGGAGGTAAGGCTCACACGCCGCATTGAAGATGGTGGTGCGACCCTCGGCAAGCACGGCGGCCATCACGATGTTCGCGGTGCCGGTAACACTGGCCTCGTCGAGCAACATGTAGGCGCCCTTCAGCTGCTTCGCTTCGGCTTTGAAGAAGCCCTCCTTGGCATCGTAGTTGAAGGTGGCGCCGAGCTTTTCGAAGCCGATGAAGTGTGTGTCCAAACGGCGCCGACCGATCTTATCGCCGCCAGGTGTGGGGATATAGCCGGTGCCGAAGCGGGCCAAGGAAGGGCCGACCACCATCACGCTTCCGCGCAGGCCACCGCCCATTTTCCTGAACTCCGGCTTCAGGAAGAATTCAATATCAACGTTTTTCGCCTGGAAGCGCCAATCACTGTCCCCAAGCTTCTCTACGCCCACGCCCATCGCGCGAAGCAGGTCGATCATCTTGTTCACGTCCACGATGTCCGGCACGTTGCGGATCGTCACCGGTTCGCTCGTGAGCAGCACGGCGCACAGCACTTGCAAGGCCTCGTTCTTCGCTCCTTGAGGGATCAGCTCACCGCTGAGGCGATGCCCTCCTTCGATCTTGAAACTTCCCATGTTGCGAAGGAACTACGACAGCATGCAAATGCGAGAACCTTGTCTGCCTCGCTTTCAACAACGTGATGTCGTTGACGGTCGCTTGAAGAAGATGTCCCGCCTACAAGACTTCACAAGCACCACCTATAGCTGACGGCAACGGCCAGAGTTTGGCCGTGCTCCGTCGCAGCCAAAGCATTCGATCGTCTGATCATCTAATCATCTGATCGACGAATTGGGGTACTAGTACCGCTTCTTGTTCCGATTGCGGTGCCGCTTCTTCCCGCCTCCCGCACCGCCACCGTTGTTATTGTTGTTGTGGCGTTTGCGCACGGGGTCCACAGCGTTGCGCGGTCCGTTGCGCTGGGCTTGCAGCAAGGCGTCCGTGTTCACGAGTTGCTGTTCCGGGGTGAGTTGCAATTTGCCTTTGCCAAGCTCGGCCAGGTCTTTCGCGATCGCTCCATCACCCACGCTGTCACGGTTCCAGGTGAGGAACTGCTTCTTCATGTGGTTGGCGATCATAAGTGTGAAGGCCGCCTTGTCCGCGCCTTCCTCCATGGAGGAGCACTGTTCGATCATGCGTTCCACCAACTTGCCGTAGTGACCGAAGCGGATCGTGGTCTTCGGATAGGGGACGGGTACTGGCTTGGATTTGAGGCCTTCCGCGGTAGGAACAGGATAGGGGCTGTCCACGTCCAGTGCGAAGCTCGCCATCACATGGAGGTGGTCCCAGAACGTGCGGTCGCTGTTCTCGTTGTTGCGCAATTGCGGGTTCAGCTTACCGATGGCCTGCACCACTGCGCGGGCCATGCGGCTGCGCTTCTCGCGGTCCTCTTCCTGCACGCATTCCTCCACCATACGCTGCACGAGGCGGCCGTATTCGGGAATGATCAGGTGGTTGCGTTGGGTATTGTAGTCGAATGCGATGCTCATTGGAAAGTGTAGGTCGGCCTGTCAAGTGAAAAGGGGCGCTGTCCGTGTCGGAGAGCCCAAGGCCGTGGTGCGCCAAATGTAGGGGATGGGACTGAGTTTTTACCAGTTCCCTCAGGGGTCTCACGAAGGGGACCTGAGGCCAAGAGTTCTCCGCGCCTCGGCGCCTCTTCGGCTTATTCCACCACCCGCAGCTTCGCGAAGCGCAACAGCAACTGCTTCTGCCCGGCGGCGGGGAAGAATATCGTGGCTTTGAGGTCCGGTGCGGTGCCTTCCACCTTTGTCACCTTGCCTTTGCCGAAGCGAGCGTGCTCCACGGTGACGCCTTCACGTATGTCCTCTGCCGCCGCCTCACCCAAAGTGCTCGTGGCCTCAAGCGGCGATCCGCTGGTCGAGATCTTCTTCAAGTTGCGATTACCCGGCGGTGGCGCAGGGGCTGCGGTCGCGGCGGTGCGTGAGCGCTCTTGGAAGGGCTGTCGTGTGGGCGACGTGGTGCGAGACGTGCTGTTCCGTTCCGTGAATGAGCCGCGCTCGAAGGCAGGCATCTCGTGCCGCGAAGGCATCTGCAGGTACTTGCTGTCGATCTCCTGCAAGAAGCGGCTCGGCTCGGCGCTCTGCAAGGTGCCCCATTTATAGCGGCTGGTCGCGTAGCTCAGCGTGGCGCGTTTTTCCGCGCGGGTGATCGCCACGTAGAACAGGCGGCGCTCCTCCTCGAGGTCGGCGCGGCTCTGAACGGCCATCATGTTTGGAAAAAGGTTTTCCTCCATCCCTACCACATACACGTAAGGGAACTCGAGGCCCTTCGCGCTGTGGACGGTCATCAGGCTCACGCGGTCCTGATCATTCGGGTCGTTGTTGTCGGCATCGGTGAGCAGTGCCACATCGATGAGGAAATCCGGCAGGGTGCGCAAGGTCTGCTCGCCATCGGCTAGGGTTTCCGGGTCGGAGCCGGGTTCGGTGGTCGCGGAATCGATCGAAGGGTCGCTGAACTCCTTCATGCCGTTCAGCAAACCTTGGATGTTCTCGTAGCGGCTCACGCCCTCGGGGGTCTTGTCCGCGAAGAGATCTTGCAAGAGACCGGTGGTGCGTGCGATGTATTCGCCCAAGGCATACGCACTCTGCGTCTCCAGCATCGTTTGAAAACTGCGGACCATCATCACGAACTGTGCGATCTTCTTCTTCGATCCATCGTGAAGTCCCACCTCGCTGAGATGGTCGTGGATGATGTCCCAGATGCTCTTGTCGTGCTGGTTCGCGGCGACCATCAACTTATCGATGGTGCTTTGCCCAATGCCGCGCACGGGGTAGTTGATCACCCGCTTCAGCGCCTCCTCATCGTTTGGATTGCAGGTGAGGCGGAAGTAGGCGATGAGGTCCTTCACCTCCTTGCGCTGGTAGAAGCTGAGGCCGCCGTAGATGCGATACGGGATGTTCATCTTCCGCAGCGCTTCCTCCATGCTGCGGCTCTGCGCATTGGTGCGGTAGAGGATCGCGAAGCCGTGGTTCGGCACCTGCTCGTGCATCTTGGTGCTGAAGATGTCGTTCGCCACAAAGCGTCCTTCCTCGTTGTCGCTCACGCTGCGGACCACCGGCAAGGGCGTGCCTTCATCGTTGGCCGTCCACACGGTCTTGTCGAGGCGCTCACGGTTTTTTTCGATCAAGCTGTTCGCCGCGTTCACGATGTTCTTCGTGCTGCGGTAGTTCTGCTCCAGCTTAAAGACCTGGTGCTCCGGATAGTCCTTCTGGAAGTTGAGGATGTTCTGGATGTTCGCACCGCGGAAGGCGTAGATGCTCTGGCTGTCGTCGCCCACCACGGTGAGGTTCTCGTGGCGTGCGGCGAGCGTGCGCACGATGTTGTACTGCGCCAGGTTCGTGTCCTGGTACTCGTCCACAAGGATGTACTGGAAGCGCTGCTGGTACTTCAGCATCACGTCCGGATGGTCGCGGAAGAGGATGTTGGTATTGAAGAGCAGGTCGTCGAAATCCATGGCGCCGGCGCGGAAGCAGCGTGCGACATACTGTTGGTAGATCAGACCGATCTGCGGGCGCATGTTGGCGGCGTCGTTGGCCATCAATTCGCCGTTGGCCAAGTATTCCTTCGGGCCGATCAGGTTGTTCTTCGCGATGCTGATGCGCCCATGCACCTGATTCGCCTTGTAGAGTTTGTCGTCCAAGTTGAATTCCTTCACGATGGCGCGGATCAGCGAGCGGCTGTCGTCACTGTCGTAGATCGTGAAATCCTTGGGGTAGCCGATCTTGTCCGCCTCGGCACGTAAGATGCGCGCGAAGACGCTGTGGAAGGTGCCCATCCAGAGGTTCTTCGCTTCGCCGCCCGGCACCAGCTTGCCGATGCGCTCCTTCATGCTCTTCGCCGCCTTGTTGGTGAACGTTAGCGCGAGGATGCGGAAGGCGTCGACGTCCTTGGTGAGCAGGTGCGCTATACGGACGGTGAGTACACGGGTCTTTCCGCTACCAGCTCCGGCGATCACCATTGTAGGGCCATCGGTGGCCTCAACTGCGGCCAGTTGGGCGGGATTCAGCCCTTCGAGATGCTTCATGGATGGCCAAAGTTAGCGGCCATGGCGGTGATTGTTTTTGACCAGGCTCACAGCACTCATAGAAGCACGCCAGCTTACGGTGGACCGGTTATGTTTTTGACAGGGCTCAGGATGCAGCATCAAGCAAAAGGCCGCCTCGCGAATGCGAGGCGGGCTTTGCCGAAAAGTGGTTTGTGCTTATCGCACCACCGTCAAACGCTTGGTGGAGACCCTGTTGTTTGTT
>JBEPUG010000084.1:0-14857 GCA_041691695.1 Flavobacteriales bacterium | reverse complement strand
GGCCAAACCGCAACGGCTCATCCGAGTCGCGTTGCCGTCCTCAGCGCCGCGCACCAGATGGAGAAGCTCGCCGACGGTAGCGAACGCGAGGTGTTGCGCATCCCGGCACCGCTGGCTCCCGTGAAGGTGGCCGTGCTACCGCTGATCAAGAAGGATGGCCTGCCGGAGAAGGCGCGCGCCATCATCGACACGCTGAAGCTGGACCACAACTGCCAGTACGACGAGAAGGACAGCATCGGCAAGCGCTATCGCCGCCAGGACGCCATCGGCACGCCCTACTGCATCACCGTGGATCACGACACGCTCACCGACGACGCCGTCACCATCCGCGACCGCGACACCATGCAGCAGGAACGCGTGAAGATCTCCGAGCTAGGTCGCATCGTCGGCGAGAAGGTGGATATGCGGCAGTTGTTGATGAAGCTGTAGGAGGAATTCTTCTCCATTAGGCATTTCTGCCTGTGCCGTTTCCGTATGACGCGGGACGGTTCGCGGGTCCATACTCGCCGTTCCTCGCTCAGATTGAACGCCGCTATCGTGGGTGCTTAGGTTTACGGGGATTGCTGTTACCGGACCTCAAACTCCCCCGCCATGATGAACAGATACATAGGTTCCCTGTTGCCCACGCTTCTTTCCTCGTCGATGCTTATGGGCCAATATGCCCACAACATCCTCGACGTGAACGATGCCTCCGTGCGCTTCATGTCGAACGGTTTTATCGGCATGAACCTGGCCACTGGCTCGCCCGGTTATTTCATCCCCAAGACTCCCGACAATTCCGGTCCATCGCCGCTCTTCGCAGCCGGCATGTGGATCGGAGGTCTCGATTCCGTGGGAACCTTGCATCTCGCAGCGGAGCGCTTCGAGCAGGTCGGCCACGATTTTTTTCCCGGTCCCTTGGGCACCGATGCGTCGATCAGCCCGGCGACCTCTTCCCAATACGATCAACTGTGGAAGGTCGATCGATCAGATGTCGAGGAGCAGATCGCCTACTACACTTGTTTGGCGGACCCGAACTGCGACACGCAGGCTGAATTCCCCGGCTACTCCATCCCTGCCTCCTTCTACCAATGGCCCGCGCACGGCGAGGTGAGCCTCGGGCAGGCATATGATCTGGCACCCTTTTATAGCTTCAGTGCGGGTGCTGCGTACGACCCGTCGCTAGGGGATGCCCCATGCGTACCGGGGGATATGGCGCTCTTCAGCATCTATAACGACAACTTGGGCCCGCACACGGAAAGCGGCGGGAATCCGATCGGTGTGGAGGTCCACATGACCTCCTTTGAGTACTCCAGCAATACCCAGGCGATCAACCAGACGGTCTTCATCCGCTACCAGATCTTCAATCGTGGATCGCTCACCCTCCACGACACCTACATCGGCCTCTTCAACGACTTCGATCTAGGCGGTGGGGATGACGACTATGTGCAGTGTGATGTGCATCGGAGCCTCAGCTACGTCCTCAATGGCGACAACGACGATGAGGATTACAACGGTGAAGTCGGATATGGCCCGCAACCGCCAGCATTCGGGGAAGTGATCCTGCAAGGGCCTCTCTTGGATGCGGATGGGATCGACAATACCGATACACTGGCCCTCCCCGGCTACAATGGAACAGGATTCAATGACGGCGTTATTGACAATGAGCGATCGGGGATGAGCTACTGCATCAACTTCTCAAATACCAATTCCGGGACCCAACATGATCCCTCGGATCCCTCCGAATACTACGGCTACCTGCGCGGACTTTGGCTCGATGGGACACCCATGACTTATGGCGGAACCGGCTATCCCGTTGACACATCCGCAGTGGCAGCGCATTACATGTATCCCGGCAGCAGCGACCCACTTGGCGTGGGTACCAACGGACAGGTGATGCCGCCATGGACCGAAGCCAGTGCAGGGATCGGTCCCGGCGACAGACGCGGCGTGGCCTCCATGGGGCCCTTCACCCTGACACCCGGTCAAGAGGAGGATATCGTGGTGGCCTATGTATATGCACGGGCCGCCAGTGGCGGGCCTACGGCGAGTGCTGAAGCGTTGCGCTTGCGCACGGACAGCGTTCGCGCTTTCGCGGAGACAATCCCCGGACTGTTGTCTCCGGGTTCGCCTTGCGATGATCTGCCAACGGGGATCGTGGGGTTCTCCGCTCGCGACCAGAAGCTGCAACTCTATCCGAACCCTGTCACGGATCGGCTCACGGTGAATGTTCCGGGTGCGCATCCACAAGGCATGATCGATGTGGTCGATGCACATGGTGCCTTGGTACTCCGCCGATCGGTCAAGGACACTGCCAACACGTTTGATGTCGGAGCGCTGGCTCCAGGTCTCTATCTTGTGCGGGTGCAGGTTGGTGCGAAGTATCTGTCGGCACGCTTCACAAAGCAGTAAGAATATTTAGGGACAGGCTTCGGATCCTCTAACAGCGATCGCGTGGCCGGCGCCGCTATCTTCGCAGCCCCAAACACCTACCCAGGTGGCGGAATTGGTAGACGCGCTGGTCTCAAACACCAGTGATGCAAGTCGTGCGGGTTCGACTCCCGCCCTGGGTACTCTTAGGATCTGATGATCGGATGATCAGATGATCGAGCGCGGTCGCTCCCGCCGGTCCGATGCAGAAGGATTCACTGACCTACGCCGATCCCGCCAAACAGCAACGCTACGACCGCGCCTACATGAAGATGGCGGCGGAGTGGGCCAAGCTCAGTCATTGCACACGCAAGAAGGTCGGTGCCCTCCTAGTAAAGGACGGCATGATCATCAGCGACGGCTACAACGGCACGCCAACGGGCTTCCCCAACGATTGTGAAGACGCGCAAGGTGCCACGCATTGGTACGTTCTTCACGCCGAGGCCAATGCGATCATGAAGGTGGCCCGAAGTACCAACAACGCCCGTGAGGCCACCCTTTATCTTACCCATTCGCCCTGCCGGGATTGCAGCAAGCTCATCCTTCAGGTGGGAATTAAGCGATTGGTCTACCTCGACGCCTACAAGGACCTTTCCGGCCTGGAACTCTTGGAAAAGGGCGGTGTGTTGATCCATCGCATAGAGGAGATTTGAACATCATGGAAAACAGCAAACGCTCACTGGTCATCTTCATTCCCCTAATGCTGGGGGTGGCGTTGGCCACGGGCTATTTTTTCGGTCTGCATATCGGGGGAAGTACGACCAGCGCCAGCCGCTTTCTCGATATGCAGAGCAACTCCCCGGGGGCTAAAGTGGAGCGGGTACTGGACCTGATCGATCAGCAGTATGTGGATACGGTGCAGGAAGGAAAACTCGTGGATGAGGTGCTGCAGAACATGTTGCAGCAGCTGGATCCGCACAGCTACTATATAAGCGCTGCTGATCTGCAGGCCGCCGAAGAACCGTTGGAAGGGACCTTCATGGGTATCGGCGTGGAGTTCTCCATCCAGCGGGACAGCATTGTGGTAGTGGCCACCATCAATGGCGGTCCCAGTGAGGCGCTAGGCATAAGGCCAGGCGATCGGCTCGTGAGCGCGGACGGCAAGAAGATGGCGGGTGTGGGAGTTTCGAATGATGATGTGATGAAGGCCCTGCGTGGTGCGCAAGGCACGAAGGTCACCGTGGGCATCGTGCGCAACGGAGCAAAGCCTTTCGATGTCACCATCACCCGTGGCCCGATCCCCATCAACAGTCTTGACGCCTCCTTGATGGGGCCGGACAGCATCGGCTACATCAAGCTTTCCCGCTTCGCACGAACTACGCAGGATGAATTCGTGAAGGCGGCCAAGGAATTGAAGGCGAAAGGGATGAAAAAGCTCATCCTCGACCTGCGCGGAAACGGAGGAGGGTACTTGAACGCTGCGGTGGGTATCTGCGATGAACTGCTGCCAAAAGGCAGTGAGATCGTCTATACCCAAGGCCGTGCATCCCCTCGCCAAGACTACAAAGCGGATGGGGATGGCCTGCTTATCGGAATGCCGTTGGCAGTACTGATCGACGAAGGTTCGGCATCCGCCAGCGAGATCGTCACCGGGGCGATACAGGACAATGACCGGGGTATCGTTGTTGGCCGTCGCTCCTTCGGTAAAGGCTTGGTGCAGGAACAGATCGACCTGCGCGACAATAGTGCCGTGCGGATCACTACAGCCCGGTATTACACACCGAGCGGTCGCTGCATCCAACGCCCCTATGGCAAAGGGATCGACTATGCGGACGACCTTGAATCACGCTACATCCACGGAGAGCTGCTCAATATCGACAGTATCCATCTGGATTCTACGCTGGCATACACGACCTTGAAAGGCCGCACTGTCTATGGCGGTGGCGGCATCATGCCGGACATTTTCGTTCCTGCCGACACGCTGGATCGGTCCACTTACCTGAGCCAACTCTTCTTAAGCGGTGCGTTGAACCGCTTCTCGTTCGATCTTGCCGATGCGCACAGGAAGCAGCTTAAACAATTCGGTTCCGTGGCGGAGTTCATGAAGGGATATACCATTTCGGACGCACAACTCCAGTCCTTGGCACAAGATGCGAAAGGCCAAGGTGTTGCCACCGATCCCGCTGAAATGGAAAGGTCCAAGTCCCTCATTGTATTGCGCTTGAAGGCTGGTGTGGCAAGGAATATCTGGGGAGACGACGGCTACTATCGGGTGCTGCTCATGGACGACCCTGTCTATGACGCTGCGCTAAGAGCCCTGTCGGCCAAACCTTGAGCAGGCAAAAAAGGAAAAGGGGCCTTGCGGCCCCTCGTTCTCTTGCAGGTCTTGTTGAACTTACTTGGACATATTGTCCTTGGCGTCGTTCATATTCTTGCTGGCCGTGTCGGCAACCGCACTGGCGGTGCTGTCCCCAGCATTGCTTGCGCTGGCTGCTGCAGCCTTGGCATCATTAGCGGCCTGGTCCATCATCTTGGTGGCACTATCCTGGGCTGCTTGGGCCTTTGCCGCTGCATCATCCGACGTGTTGCCGCTGCAAGCGACAAAAAGAGCTGCCACCGTGGCGAGCATTGCGAACTTCCTGATCATCCTGTTGTTTGGTTTGGTGAAAGTGGGCGCAAATGTAAATGGATCCGGCATTGTACGGCAAATATTGTTAAAGCTGCCGCCTAACTTGCGCCTTCCACCGTCAAACCTCACTAAAACACCCACGAATGGCATTTCAACTTCCTCCGTTGCCCTACAATTTCAATGCTTTGGAGCCGCATATTGATGCGCGCACCATGGAGATCCACCATGACAAGCACCATCAGGGCTACGTGAACAACCTCAACAAGGCCATCGAAGGAACGCCCTTGGAGAACTCCTCCGTCGAGGATATCCTGAAAGGAATGGACATGAAGAACATGGCCGTCCGCAACAACGGTGGTGGACATTACAACCATAGCCTCTTCTGGACGGTGATGGGACCGAATGCAGGGGGCAAGCCCTCTGGCGAAGTGGCCAGCGCGATAGACCGTGATCTCGGTGGTTTCGATGCCTTCAAGGACAGCTTCTCCAAGGCCGCCGCCACGCGCTTCGGCAGTGGCTGGGGATGGCTCTGCGCCCACAAGGGAGGAAAGCTCGAGGTCTGCTCCACGCCCAACCAGGATAATCCGCTGATGCCCGGCACCGGATGCGGTGGCACTCCCATTCTCGGTGTCGATGTTTGGGAGCACGCCTATTACCTCCACTATCAGAACCGGCGCCCCGACTACCTCACCGCATGGTGGAACGTGGTGAACTGGAATGAGGTCGCCCAGCGCTACGACGCCGCCAAGTAGGTTTCGAACTTTGAATTGAAGTACACGAGGACCCCGCCGATGCTCGGCCGGGGTCCTCTTACTTTTGGACCATGCGTAAAGCGCCGCTCGCGTTCATCCTTGCCCTACTGTCGGTCCTCTTTGCCGAAACCACTTCCGCAGCAGCGTTGTCTTTCGCCGAAAAAAAGCCATCCCTTGAATTGACCAAGGTGCTTCCTAAGGATACCGCGGTCATCCACAAGGAACCAACACGCTTGGTCGCAGCGGCGTTGGCCTTGACACTCGGTCCGCTCGGTGTGCACCGCCTCTATCTCGGTACGGATGTGAAGGTGCCGCTGATCTACGGTCTCACCTTCGGTGGCTTCGGTGTACTGGCGGTTATCGACCTAGGCGAGATACTGTTCACGAAGAACCTGGGTCCATTCATGAACAACGACAAGGTATTCATGTGGTCCAAGGACCGCAGCGGGAGTTCTACTCCACCGTGACGCTCTTCGCCAAGTTCCGCGGCTGGTCCACATTGCAGCCCCGCATCACAGCGATATGGTAGCTGATCAGTTGGAAGGGCACAACGGCCAAGAGCGGTACTAAAGCGTCTGGCGATTCCGGGATCTCGATGGTATGGTCGGCCAAGGCCTTCACCACTTGATCGCCTTCAGTGACAATAGCGATGATCTTGCCCTTTCGGGCCTTCACCTCTTGGATGTTGCTCACCACCTTCTCATAGCTGGCACCCTTTGTCGCGATCACGAACACGGGCATCTCCTCGTCGATCAATGCGATGGGGCCGTGTTTCATCTCTGCCGCTGGATACCCCTCGGCATGGATGTAGCTGATCTCCTTCAACTTCAATGCCCCTTCCAAAGCGACGGGGAAAGAATAACCACGACCGAGGTAAAGCGCATTCCTGGCATTCTTGTAAACGCCAGCGATGTACTTGATATGGGCCTCCGTTTTCAGGACCTGTTCCACCTTCCCTGGTATCGCGTCCAACTCGGTGAGCAGCTGCTGGAAGCGTGCACCGTCGATGGTGCCCTTGCGATGGCCGATCATCAGGGCCATCAAGGTGAGCACCGTGACCTGTGCCGTAAAGGCCTTGGTGCTGGCAACCCCTATCTCCGGCCCCGCGTGCGTGTAGGAACCGGCGTGTGTAATGCGAGCTATGCTGCTGCCCACCACGTTGCAGATCCCGATAATAGTGGCGCCACGGCCTTTGGCCAGTTCGATCGCGGCCAACGTATCCGCCGTCTCACCGCTCTGGCTGATCGCGATAACGATGTCATCCTCGGTGATCACCGGGTCCCTATAACGGAATTCACTCGCATATTCCACCTCCACAGGGATCCGTGCGAACTCTTCGAAGAGGTACTCTCCCACCATGCCGGCATGCCAACTGGTTCCGCAGCCTACGATGAGGATACGTTTGGCGTTGACGAATTTCTGCACGTGGTCGGTAATGCCACCTAACACCACGTCGCTCTTGAACAAGTTCAACCTTCCCCGCATTGAATCGCGGATGCTCCTAGGCTGCTCGTTGATCTCCTTGAGCATGAAGTGCTCATACCCGCCTTTTTCCAAGGTCTCCAACTGGATCTCCAGCGCCTGTACGGAAGGGCGCTTTTCCTGATTCTTCACGTTGCGGACCTTTAGCCCGTTGGTCTTGTCGATGATGGCGATCTCACCATCCTCCATGTAGACCACGTCACGTGTATGCTCTACGATAGGGGTGGCATCGCTGGCCAGGAAATAATCGCCATCCTTCCCTATACCGATGACCAAGGGACTGCTCTTGCGCGCGGCCACCAGCATATCCGGCGATTTGCGGTCGATCACCACGATCGCATAGGCCCCGATCACATGTTCCAAGGCCAAACGAACGGATTCCGGGAGGTCCGTCCCTTCGGTGCGTTGAATGTCAGCGATCAAATGTACCAGCACCTCGGTGTCTGTTTCGCTTTTGAAAACGTGGCCCCGGCTGATAAGTTCCTCCTTCAAGATGGCGTAATTCTCGATGATCCCATTATGGATCAAGGCGATATCCCCGTTTGAGGATATATGGGGGTGCGCATTGACGTCGTTCGGCTCCCCATGCGTAGCCCAGCGCGTGTGTCCGATCCCCACCGTGCCACCCATGTGCCGCCCGTTGATGTGGCTCTCCAGATCGACGACCCGGCCACGACATTTCCGGACGATCAACTCATCGCCTTCAATGAGAGCGACGCCCGCACTGTCATAGCCCCGGTATTCGAGACGCTTCAGGCCGTTGATCAAGATAGGGTAGGCCTCCTTGGAACCGACGTATCCGACAATGCCGCACATGGTGCTTCAATAGGTGGTGAAAGTAAGGACCAGTTTCATCGGGGTATCCGGGTTGGAAGGGCCAGCCAAAACAGCCCGGTTCACGAAGGTTATCCCCAAATATGAATAGGGTTTCAACGAAAGCCCTGTATTGGGGTAAGTGCCGTTGAGCACTCCCTGCACCCATCGCGTGACGTCGAAATGGTATTCCTTATTCACATCATCATAAATGCCACTAGTGGTATTGGAATAACTCTGGTCAGGGATGAAACTGTCCTTGCCATCGTCCCCTTTGCGAAATGTGAATATTTGCTGAGGCGGGACGTACGTATCATGATATTCCCCAGAGATAGGAACGATCAACTCAGCCTTGGCCAAGGCTTTCAACTGTGCATTCGGGTAGTGATCCAGGTAAGGGAAACGTAACTCGGTACGAATGCCACCTAAAGCTTGTACATAGGTCTCCACTTGACCCAAGGTGCTGTCCGATAAGGCCTGCGGCAGTCCGGGCACGCTGGCCGCGGAATGATCGTGACGGACATACGTATACTTGACACTGCTGGTGCCGATCATAAAGTCAAAAGTCGATGCCACGCTATCTGCGTTATGATAATAGATGGTCATCTTGGAAGCTCCACTTAGCAGATTGAATCGCCAGATCCCCCCTTGCAAGGGCGATTGTCCAACATTATCCGGCATAATGGCGAGTCCCTTGAAAAAGGCCAAAAAGGATGTGTTATCCGCCAGTGTGGCCTGCCCCCATTGCGCAAGCAGTGAATTGCCCAGGTCAGTGGATAGTGGAATGCGCAATTGGGGTTCCAATGTATCCCCGTCCACTACAGGACCTGTGGTCGGAGAGGGGGTGAATATGCGGGGTGACCCCTGCACCAGGTCATTCATGTCCATGACGGGTTCACGATTGCTTTTATAGATGGAATCCGCGGACAGGTCCTCATTGAGCTGGAACACTTTGATCGTTTGCGGATCAGGATCACCGTAGACCGGATCGTCATTGGTATAGGCCAAGGTGAGTATGAGGGAATCACAAACAAGGCTTGGATCGGCGGGCCCCACGTTGTTCACGCTGAGTCTTACTTGGGTAACGGTGCTTGCGCCCACGTAGCCGAAACGGTCGTCCATGTAACTTCCCAACTCATTCGCAAGAAGCGCACTCGTGCGCACGGAATCATCCTCCGCCGGCCATGCAATTATGGAAGTAGTGTCAGTCCTGGACGTCCCCAAGGTATCCGAGGGGTTGAGCAGTTCATGATCAAGACCATCTTCCGGCTTGCGGCATCCTTGGGAGGCCAGCAAGCTGAATAGCAGAAGGACCGCGAAATATGGCCGGACCGCTATAGGGGAGTGCGAGGTGCTCAAGGTCAAACGAGAGCTGCCTCCATCACACCCTGATAGAAATCCAGATGGGCGTCCAAGCGCGCATCCTCTTCCTCCGTATAGGCCAAAACGGGCTTCTCGCTGGCCTTGATCGCATTCTCCATGGACCTGCCCAATTTGGGGCTTCCCTTTACCAATGCGTCGCTCATGCCCATGGCGAATTTCACCAGATCGTCGGTCGTCGGCTTGTTCAAGCCTTTAAGCAGGTCCTTGTCAAAACCTTCCAACGTGAGCTTCTTCACCAAGCCCTTGTCCAATGCCTCGGGCTTTTCGTCGTATGCACTGAAAACAAGTTTAGCATCCTCGAAGTGGGGGTCGTCATGGAAGAAATGGCGGACATACAACGGTATGAACGCGGTCATCCAGCCGTGGCAGTGGATGATGTCCGGACGCCAGCCAAGCTTGCGCACGGTTTCCAGCACACCACGACAGAAGAAGAGTGCACGCTCGTCGTTGTCCGGAAAGAAATTCTCCTCATCGTCCTCGATGGTGGCTTTGCGCTTGAAGTATTCCTCGTTGTCGATGAAGTAGACCTGCATGCGCGCACTTGGCACGCTTGCCACCTTGATCAACAATGCGTGGTCCGTGTCATTGATGATCAAGTTCATACCGCTCAAGCGGATCACTTCATGCAATTGGTGGCGGCGTTCATTGATCGAACCGAACTTGGGCATGAACACCCGGATCTCATTGCCCTTTTCCAAAATGCCTTGTGGCAACTGTCGGGCGGTCTTCGCCATTCCTGATCCATCGGTGAAGGGGTGGATGTATTGGGAAATGGTGAGCACCTTCGCGTTCTTCAAACTCATGTTGGGAAAATGGGTTGGGAAGTACAAAAGTATAGACAAATTCCGCGATTTTCAAGCTAAAACTTAGTTTGGCCCCATCCATCAAGGCTTTGCGATCACTGCACTCTCCCCATTTGGCGGCCGATTGGGCGGCCTTACAACGCCGCAACGGACGGAAGGTCGGCTTTGTGCCCACCATGGGCGCCCTGCATGCAGGGCATATCGCATTGGTGGAGGCCGCGCGGGCGGAATGCAGCGCGGTGGCCGTCAGTATTTTCGTGAACCCCTTGCAGTTCAACGATACGGAGGATCTCGCCCGGTATCCGCGACATCCGGAGGAAGATCAACGCATGCTGGAGGATGCAGGTTGCGATATGGTGTTCTTGCCGGAACCCGCGGAACTCTTCCAGGACTTCACTCCTGCGCATTATGACCTTGGCGGCTTGGACACTCTCTTGGAGGGCGCTTCCCGGCCCGGCCATTTCCAAGGCGTGGTGAATGTGGTGGAGTGCTTGTTCCATTTCCTGCGGCCGGATGTCGCCTTTTTTGGGGAAAAAGACCGTCAGCAGCTTGCCATCATTCAACATGTGGCAAAGCATCTGCATTGGCCTGTTCAGATAACGCCACATCCGATCATTCGGACGAAGAATGGCTTGGCTCTTAGTTCACGCAACCAGCGGCTTTCGCCGGAAGAGCGCAAACTGGCACCCACCCTCTATCGTGCCTTGCGAGCGGTCAGTGATAGCGCCTTCACGCTTTCGGTGTCGCAGGCGCTTCAGGTCGGCATGGCCGAGTTGGTGGAACATCCGGGCATCAAGCTGGACTATCTAACTATCGCGGACATGGAAACGCTGCGCCCTCTTGACGCTTGGGAAGATCGGTCCGAAGCCGTCGCCCTCATTGCAGCACAGGTAGGACCGGTGCGGTTGATCGACAACATAACCCTGCGCCGATAACTTTGCCGCCGGAATAGCAGGCCAATAGACCCGGCCAACGCCCATGACCATCGAAGTTCTTCGTGCCAAACTCCATCGCATCACCATCACGGAGGCCAACGTGGATTATATCGGCAGCATCACCTTGGACCAAGACCTTGTGGAGGCCAGCGGCTTGGTGGAGGGTGAAAAGGTGCAGGTGCTCAATGTGAACAATGGCAACCGCTTGGAGACCTATGTGATCCTCGGCGGCCGGGGCACTGGTGAGGTCTGCCTCAACGGTCCCGCGGCGCTGCGGGCTTCGGTGGGCGACGTGGTCATTGTGGTGGCTTATGCACAAATGAGTTTGGAAGAGGCACGCAACTTTCGACCAACGGTCGTGTTCCCGGATGAACGTTCCAACAAGTTGAAGCCTTGAAAAAGGCGATCATCGGTATCCTCAAGATCGGCTTGCCTTTGGCCATCGGCGTCTGGCTCGTGTTCTATTTCTACAATGCGCTCGACCCAGCGCAGAAGACCGAGATGTTCGATGCCTTTCGGCGAGCGGACCTGCGATGGTTGGCCTTGGCCACACTGATCGGCTGGTTATCCCACGTGAGCCGGTCCTGGCGATGGCGCTACATATTGGAGCCGCTCGGCCACAGACCAGGCTTTTGGGATTGCTACCACGCGGTGATGATCGGCTATTTCATGAATCTCTTCCTTCCCCGGGCAGGTGAAGCAAGCCGGGCGATCTCCTTGTATCGCACCGAAAAGGTGCCTTTCGAACAGGGCTTCGGAACGATCCTCGCTGAGCGTGCGGTGGACATGTTGATGTTGTTGGGTATAGCCGGTGTCACCGTTCTGCTTCAACTGGATAAGCTGGACCTGTTCCGCTCGCGGATCATGGCCTTTCGCGGATCACAGGGTAGCGCCGATGAAGCATCTCATCCTTGGGGTTTGTGGATCGCGGGCATCTTGGTCCTTGTGGCCCTCGTTGGCGCCTACGTGCTTATGACGCGTCCCGAATTGCGTTGTCGTGTTCGCGACCTGTTGTGGGGATTCGTTCAGGGTATGCGGTCCGTTTTTCGCACCAAGGACAAGGCCGGCTTCGCGTTCCACACTGTGCTCATTTGGGCGGCCTATGTCGGCATGTTCCAGATCGGCTTTTTCAGCTTGCCCAGCACTGCGGCGGTCCCATTCGCAGGGATCCTGGCGGGCTTTGTAGCCGGGGCCATCGGTATCGTGTTAGTGCAAGGCGGCATCGGCGTTTATCCCGCGTTCGTGGCCCTTATCGTCAGCATTTATATGTTGCCTCCGGATGGCGGAGGGTTGATCCGGCCGGAGGCCTTGGCAATGGGTTGGCTGCTTTGGGTCGCCCAAACGCTGATGATCATCGTGCTGGGTGGCCTGTCCTTACTTTTACTCACACTGAGACGAGCCCCAGCCCGATGACCGACGCCACTAACAACCTCCGCATTATGGATCTGGTCACCGCGCAACGCATGGCCCATTCTTGGCGGCTGAAGAGCGACCGCATCGTATTCACCAATGGTGTGTTCGACATTCTGCATCGCGGCCATGTGAGCTATTTGGAGGAAGCCGCTGCATTAGGTCATCGTTTAGTGGTTGGGCTGAATAGCGATTCCTCAGTGAAGCACTTGGGCAAGGGCGAAGACCGTCCGCTGAACAGCGAGGACGACCGCGCTGCCGTGCTCATCGCATTGCGTAGCGTCGATGCGGTGGTGATCTTCGACCAGGACACGCCGATGGAACTGATACAGGCCATCGGCCCGGATGTGCTGGTGAAGGGCGGAGACTGGACGGTGGACAAGATCGTCGGAGGTGAATATGTCCAAGGCTATGGAGGCCAAGTGCGTTCGCTACCCTTGCTCGAGGGTCGTTCCACCACCTCCCTTGTCGAGCGAATCCGCCATGGTGGCTAAGGTCCGATCTGCCTACATCTGTCAGAACTGCGGGGCTTCATTTCCGCAGTGGCTCGGCCAATGCTCCACGTGCAAGGAATGGAACACTTTGGTGGAGGAGGTACAGGATCGTGTTCAGGAACGTCGCGCTATGCCAGAGAGCATTCGCAGTCGGCGGCCAGTGCCGATCGCCATTGAAGACATTTCCCCTGATGCCGGGCCTCGTATTCCGTTGGGCGACCGCGAGTTGGATCGTGTGCTTGGCGGCGGTGTGGTTCCAGGCTCACTTATCCTCATGGGCGGCGATCCCGGCATTGGCAAGAGCACCCTCATGCTCCAGACCGCTTTGCGCACCAAGGGTCTTCGTACACTATATATCAGTGGAGAAGAGAGTGAACAGCAGGTGCGGATGCGTGCCGAACGCCTTGAACCGAATGTTAAGGGCTGCCTTGTGCTCACCGAGACGAACACGCAGAACATCTTCAAGCAGATCGAGGCAACAGCTCCCGGCCTGGTTATCATCGACAGCATACAGACGCTACACTCCGCCGTGCTCGACGCCAGCCCTGGCAGCGTGGGCCAAGTACGCGAATGCACCAGCGAACTCATGCGCTTCGCGAAAGCGACGAATATCCCGATGGTGCTCATCGGGCACATCACCAAGGACGGTGCCATTGCCGGACCGAAAGTGCTGGAGCACATGGTGGATTGTGTGTTACAGTTCGAGGGTGACCGCGACCATGCCTATCGGCTGCTTCGGCCCTTGAAGAACCGCTTCGGAAGTACGAACGAGTTGGGCATCTATGAGATGCAAGGCAACGGTTTGGCCATCGTTGAAGATCCCAGCCAAGTGCTTTTGGGGGATAGGGGCGAACGACCCAGTGGCGTATGCGTGGCGGCCACGCTGGAAGGTATGCGTCCCTTACTGATCGAGGTGCAGGCCTTGGTGAGTTCTGCGGTCTATGGCACTCCGCAACGAAGCGCTACAGGATTCGATCTCCGCAGGATGAACATGCTCTTGGCTGTGATGGAAAAGCGATGCGGCTTCCGCTTGGGCCAAAAGGACGTCTTCCTGAACCTAGCCGGTGGCTTCCGCGTGGAAGAGCCCGCCATCGACCTTGCCGTGGTGTGCGCTATTCTGAGCAGCAACGCTGACATCTCAGTACCTATGGACAGCTGCTTTGCCGGAGAAGTGGGACTGACCGGTGAGGTGCGCCCTGTGACGCGCACCGAGCAGCGTATCGCGGAAGCATCCAAGTTGGGCTTCGCTCGGATCTTTGTGGCCAAGGGCACGAAGGGTCTACCGAAGAACAACGCCATCGAGATCATCCCTGTTGGTAGGGTGGATGAGGTACTGGGACAGTTGTTCGGATAGTATAGTGCCCCATAGCGGTCGGAAAAAACGAGGCCCCGGTCACCCGAGGCCTCGCCCATTTCACCGAACCAAAACCACAGTCGCCACTCGTCAGAACATCTGTTCATCTGCGACAGTACCAAATTTACGGATGCTCCTCCCGGAACCACCCAGAGGAACGGGCAACGGAAGAGTGTGAGCAGGGAACGGTATGCTTGTGAGATCGTCCCGAGGGTTCACCTCGAAGGGACGGAGCGAAGCGTATAACTCACTTTGACATTGATCGGCCAAGTGGTGTCGTAAACCGTGCGATGGACAAGGGCTCCGGTAGAGGTGCGCGAAAGCGCCGATCCCACAAGGGTCGGCGCACGGTAAACGGGCACGATAACAGAACGAGGCATCAAACCGCTTTACTGAAATGGAGGGGCTTCACGGTGGAATGCTCCCCGTCTCTGACTCTTATACACATCTCCG
>JBEPUG010000083.1:0-15056 GCA_041691695.1 Flavobacteriales bacterium | reverse complement strand
GTGTATAAGAGACAGGGTATACTCGCAGCATTGTGCGCGGGCCGCTACGGAGACGACCAGAAGGACCAGTGAAAGACCCAAGGGTCGAAGGAGGGTGAAGATGTTCCGGTGCATCGGCATGGTGAGACAAGAATACGAGGGAACTTGATCCAGTGCAGCCGCTCCTAGTCGCCACAAGAGGTTGGATCGAAGCGAACAGGGTCGCCATGGAACGCGGGTTAATTTCGCGGTACCTAAACAGCGAACAAAGACATGGCTATCACACGCAAAGCGACCGCCGTATGGAAAGGCAGCGGCAAGGAAGGTTCCGGCAGTTTGACGAGCCCCAGTGGGGTATTGAAGAATACACCTTACTCCTTCCATACCCGCTTCGAGAGCGAGGACGGAAAGGCAGGCACGAACCCGGAGGAGTTGATCGCGGCAGCGCACGCCGGCTGCTTCACCATGAAACTGAGCTTCGTGCTCGGCAACGGTGGGCACACGCCGGAGAAGCTGGATTGCACGGCGAACGTGAACATGGGACCGGTCACCGGCGGCGTTGGCATCGTCGGGATCCACTTGGAACTGGATGCAAAGGTTCCCGGGATCGCCAAGGCGGAATTCGATAAGGCCGTGGAGGATGCCAAGGTGAACTGCCCGATCAGCCAGGTCTTGAAGGCCGTGCCGATCACGATCAGCGCGAAGCTTTCTTGAATTAGGTCGCCTACTGACCGCGCTCCGTTGTCCCTCCTAGCGATGTGACCATGCGCGCCCTCACTCTAAAACCCGATAAGAAAATGTCAAAACGAAAGGTCTGGTTGATCACCGGCGTATCGAGCGGCTTCGGTCGCCAACTCGTCGTAAAAGCCGCGCAGGCCGGGCACATCGTGATCGGAACGGTGCGTAAGCCGGAGCAGGTGAAAGACGTCGATGCGATCTCGCCAGGCAACACGCACGGTGCGGTATTGGACGTGAATGACCACGCCGCCGGACGCGCGTTGGTGGAACGCATCATCAAGGAGTACGGTGGCTTGGACGTACTGGTGAACAACGCGGGCTACGGCCTCTTCGGCGCAGTGGAGGAAGCGAACATGGCGGAGGTGCGCGCGCAGATGGAGACCAACTTCTTCGGCGTGCTAGCCATGACGCAGGCCGTGCTCCCCGTGATGCGCAAACAACATGCGGGACACATCATCCAGATCAGCTCGCAGGCCGGCTTCAGCAGCACGCCCGGATTGGGGATCTACAACGCCAGCAAGTTTGCGCTCGAAGGCTTCAGCGAAGCGTTGCACATCGAGGTGGAGCCGCTCGGCATCCGGGTCACACTCGTGGAACCGGGCCCCTTCCGCACGTTATGGGCCGGTCCTTCCATGCACTACGCCGCAACGCGCATACCGGACTACGCGCCCACGACGGATGGCATTCGCTCACGCTTCGAGAGCACGGAACCGTGGCAGCCGGGCGATCCCGAGCGCGCCGCGCAGGCCATCGTGCAGATGACCGGGAGCGCCACTTCTCCCCTGCGTCTGCCAATGGGCGCGATCGCCGTGGCCACACTCCGCAAGAAGCTGGAGCGCGTGGCCGCCGATGTGGACGCGTGGGAAGCCGTGGCCAAGAGCGCGGATTTTCCGAAGTGAGTTCTGGAAGTTGACTGGCGGGACAACCTAATAGACTGCGGAACGAATTCCTTTCCGGCTACGGCCCGAATTTTTTGCTGGGCTTGCGGCTGGTGTGCCGCACCTGATAGACGATCACTTTGGTGTCTCGCACTTCAAACACCACACGGAATGGGAGCTTGTGCAAAACCTCGTGACCATAAGGTCCTTTCCTCTTGGCATGGGACGGATCCCGTCGGAACTGTTCCAAGCATGCTTGCCATGCGGCATAGAAACGCTCGGCCCGTCCATGTTCGATCCCGTGTTGATGGTCGTAGATCTCCTCGACCTCGCGTTGCGCTTGGTGACGCACGATCACCTCGTAACGCTTGGTCATCGCTTCCCGGAGCGTAACCGTTGCAGGGACTCTTCCACGGTGTACGATGTTCCTTCACCACTCATGTATTCGGCACGACGCCTGTCCAACTCGGCGATGTCCTCCGCAGTGAAGTCGTCGTCCACCTGCCCTTGCCGCACTCTGTAGAGCAGCGTGCGGATCGCTTCCAGGACACTCGTGTCGTTTTCGTCCTTGATCATCTGCATGATCTCGGCCTGCAGGTCGATGGCACTCATGGCGTTGTGTTTCGTTCCGTAAAGTTAGGGTGGTGCTATTTGACCGGGTGGAACTTGACGGCAAGCCTTCGGCCTTCATAAGCGATCACTATCGCAGTAGCGAATGTATCGCAGATCGCCGGCTTGCCTTCGCGTAGCCGCTTCGGCGAATCAAGGAGACGGATAGGATGCCAGGCACTCGGGGTCGCGCCGCAAGTTCCGTTGGCTCAACCCGAACGCCGGGATGGGATCACCGGTTAAGCCGTGCGCCGGGAGCCGTTGGTGGCCACTCGGGCGCGGGGATAGTGACACCCGAGGGAGTGCGGGGGGTACATTATCCTTTATTAGAATACCAAAATATTAAAATGATTCCAAGTCCAATTAATGCAATTGTCGCATTTATTATATTAGTTGTAATAATTATTTCACCGGGGTATCTTTTTATGTGTCTTTTAATGTGGAAATAGCAATAATTAATTGCGGCTAATATGCATAATATTCCTAAGATTAACTTCATTAATCACTGTGATGTCTGATCAGTACCAGTAGTACGTAAGGGCATCATAGGTGATGGTGTCGCCTCGAGTGGGAGTCTCCGGCCATCATCACGATCACCCTTCATTTGAGTAGAGGATTGTAGGCCCATCACTGATCCGGTTCCGGCCGCCCGAGGGCCTTCTTCGACATTTGGTCCGCTTCCTTCTCGGCCTTCAGCACTTGCTTCAGGCTATCGCTTACCTCCTTCTCGTCGATGCGGTCGAGGTTGGGTTGGCCGGCATCCACCCAGGCGGAATACCAGAAGCTGCCCACGGCGATGATGGCCGCGTTCATGCGCCGCTCCACCATGCCGCCCATGGCGTCCTCGTAGGCCTTGGCGAAATCCTGTGAGTAGAGCTGCATCGTGCCTCGGCCGCGGTCCTCATAGACGTACTTCTCACTTTCAGGAAAGCGTTTCTGCAATTCCTTCTCCGCGCCAAAGACCGTGTCCAGCGCGGCGTGGCTCGCGATCACAGCGTTCCATGCGGCATCCAGCGGATCGCTGATGTAGTGCGCGCGGCCCACGAAATGGTCGTAGCTGTCGGCACTGAGTTCGGGGATGCGGCTTTCCCAGAAGGCGTGGATGCCGTGCTGGCCGCTCATGTCGCCGTTGTAGTTCTCGGTGGTGTGCAGCGGCACGTGCGCATCGGCGATGTAGTGGCCGATCTCCGCGCTGCAGTAGAGGATGCGGTCGGTGCTCTGGCGCTTGAAGGCATTCACCAGGCGGCCGTAGACCACGGGAATGTACCAGGGCACGATGCCGTAGGCCTGCAGCGTGTCCTCGGTGAATTTCTGCACGGCGAGGTTCCATTTCTTCGGCACTTCCTGGAACGGATCCTCTCCTTGTGATACGTAGTGATCGATGTCGATGTAGTGGCGCGGGGCCTCGGCGGCCACGGCATAGCGGCGGCTGTCGGGGTCCGTGGCGTGGTCGGTGATGTAGTCGATGTGGCGCTTGTAGAAGCCGAACATCGCCGGGGGCAGCGTGAAGCAGGCCATGCGGTTGATGCGGCGGTGGCCATAGAAGCCCCAAGCCTGCGCGTCTCGATTCATGACGAAGGGCCATGCCACGAGCATTAGCAGCAGGAGGCTGCCGGTGCGCAGGAGCAGGCGCCGCCTCATCACGGGTCAGAGTATCATCGGCACGAGGCGGCCGTCCTTCAGGTGCGGGATCACAGTGGCTTGGTCGGGCGTGAGGCAGTATTTCACATCCTCAAGCAGATGCAGCTGTTGCAGACGTTTGCGACGGGGAGCGGCCTTGAGGATGCTCATGAAATTGTCGCGCGCCGCCATGTAGAGGTACTTCGAGGCGATGCTGCTGTCCTCCTCCACGCCGAACTTGCCGCTCTGCAGCAGGCGGTCCATCACGGCGCCCGCGAAGACGCTGTCCTCCAGACTGAACTTGTCCTTCCAACCGGAGCAGAGCAACAGGATGTTGTCGTCCTGCTTCACCAGCCAATCAGTGAGCGCGGTGAGGTTGAGGAAGGAACCGATGACGAGCTCCCGCGCATCCTTCGCCATGTTGATCGCCTGGGTGCCGTTGGTGGTGGTCATCACGATGGTCTGGCCCGTGAGGTCCATGGCCTTGAAGGCGATGGGCGAATTGCCGATGGTGAAACCGTCGACGATCTCGCCGTTGCGCTCGGCCGCAGCGATGTGGCCTTCGCGGCCGATGTATCCCCTCGCCTCTTCGATGGTGGCCACAGGAATGATCTCCTTCACGCCGTGGGCGAATGCGGTGACCATGGCGCTGGTGGCGCGCAGGATGTCGATGATCACCACAATGCCCATGTCCTGCTTATACAGCGGGTATTGGCCGGGGGTGTAGCACACCTCCACGCGGTATTTATAGTTCGCGTTCTGGCTGACGGCCTTCATTTGGGAGAGTAATTATACCACAGAGGCACGGAGGAATACGAGGTTAGGAAACAATGTTTAGAGTCGAGGGTCTTGAGTCGTGAGTCGGTAGCCTTGGATAGAGAGCCATAAGCTTCAAGCCGCAAGCTATTCTTCGCAAGCTTGTGGCTTGAAGCTGATGGCTTATGGCTAACCGATCACTCACTTACCGCTCTGCAAGAAAGGCGTTTTCACGACAATTCCTTTCAGCACCTTCCCACGGACGTCGATCAGCAATTCCGTACCCGCAGCACTGAGCTCCTTGGGCACGTAGGCGAGGCCGATCGGTTTTTGCAGGCTGGGGCTCATCGTTCCGCTGGTGACGACACCGATCACCTTGCCTTCCGCATCCACCACATTGCAGCCGTGGCGCGGGATCCCGCGGTCGATCAGCTCGAAGCCGATGAGTTTGCGCTTCACACCGGCTTCCTTCTGTGCCTTCAGCGCTGCGGAGTTGGTGAAATCCTTGGTGAACTTGGTGATCCAGCCGAGGCCTGCTTCCAAGGGCGAAGTGGTATCGTCGATGTCGTTGCCGTAGAGGCAGAAGGCCATCTCCAGGCGAAGCGTGTCGCGCGATGCTAGTCCGGCGGGTTTGATGCCATGGGGCTTGCCCGCTTCCATCAACGCGTTCCAAGCTTTCTCTGCCATCTTGTTCATCACATAGATCTCAAAGCCGCCAGCGCCGGTGTAGCCTGTAGCGGAAAGCAGGACGAGGCCCACGCCTTTCATCTCCGCATACTTCGCCGTGTAGTAGGGCATTGCCGCGATGTCCTCCGTGAAGAGTCCCTTCAGCGTCTCCGTGGCCTTCGGTCCTTGCACCGCCAGCAGTGACATGTTCTCGCTGATGTCCTCCAGTTGGGCATCGAAGGTGTTGTGGGCGTTGATCCAATCCCAGTCCTTCTTGATGTTGCCTGCGTTCACTACGAGGACGTAATGGTGATCATCGCCGTGCTGCATGTTGTACACGAGCAGGTCATCCACGATGCCGCCCGTTTCATTGGGCAAGCAGGTGTACTGCACCTTTCCCACCTCCAGCTTCGAGGCATCGTTGCTGGTCACTTTCTGTATGAGGTCCAGCGCGCCGGGTCCGCGGACGATGAATTCGCCCATGTGGCTCACGTCGAACATGCCGACGGCGTTGCGGACGGTGAGGTGCTCGTCGTTCACGCCGCTGTATTGCACGGGCATCAGGAAACCTGCGAAGGGCACGAGTTTGGCACCGAGCGCTTCGTGGATGTGGGTGAGCGCGGTCTTTTTCAATTCGAGGGTATCGTTCATGATTTGCGGTGTTCGATCAGTTCGTTGAAGAGGGCGATGTAACGGTCTTTCCAAGCGGCGATGGAATAACGTTCCACCACCGTCTCCCGGGCGGCTTGGCCCAAGCGTTGGCGAAGGTCGGGGTCAATAACGAGTTCCGCGAGGCGATCTTCCCATTCTTCCGGAGAGGAGGCCAAAAACCCGTTCACGCCGTGTTGCACGATGCTTTGATTGACGCCATGGTCCTGAAGGACAACAGCAGTGGCCATGCCCATGAATTGCAGGCCCTTGAAGCCGCACTTGCCGCGCGTCCATTCATTCTCCGGCAAGGGCATGATCCCGATGTCCACGTCAGCGAGGTCTTCGGGCTCTGTTGCGCTGGCCCAGCGCCTGTTCTCGATGTCCAAGCCCGGTACATGGAGTTCCCTATCGCTGATGACGCGGAAGCGGAGCCGCTTGCCAAAGCGCTGCTGAAGCCGCAGCAGCATGGGTATGGCTTCTTCCAAATGGGAAATGCCGGTGTGGCTTCCGGTCCATCCGATGATTGCGGCTGCCTCCGCATCCTTTCGCTCGACTGTGGGCTGATAACGGTCCGTATCGATCACGGTGGGGATCACTTCCACCTGCTTATGCAGTGCACGTGCATAGTCCGCCAAGAACTCGTTGCCGGCGATCACTGCGGTGGCCAAGGGAATGATCTTGGCCGTCTTGCCGGGATCCTTCAACCAGCGCAATTTGCGATTGCCTTGGCTCACATCCGGCAGCCAGATGGCGTCATCGAAATCATAGATCATCGGCACGCCGGTGGCCGCCAGTTCGCGTTCGAAACGCGTGCTATGCGTCATGAAGGCCTCGCGTTGCAAGAAGATGAGGTCGTAGTCCTTCGCCTGCCGCAAATGCTCCTCGCGGCGTTTGCGCCCTTTCAGGAAGATGCGCGACTTGGCCATCAGTCCGCCTGAACGATAGAAGTGAAGATCGTCCTCCTCGTCGATAATCCACGCCAAGTCGCCGTGGAAGCCCTGTTCTTCCCAATGCGGCATGAACTGCTCGAATCGATAGCGCTGGCCGGGTGAACGGTCAGGCCGGTGGGCCGCGATGAACAAGATCCTTGGCATTCAGGGAAGCGATGATCAGGATCCACTGGGTGTTGCCGAGCGCTGCCCGATGACATGCCAGTAGGGTGCGTAGGAGGAGAAGACCATGTTCCGCAATCCTGCATCGTCCATCATTTTCCGGATCTGCGCCTTGGTGAAGCGTTGCTCCAAGGGTGTCCCGAACCGGTCCAATGCATCATTCCGCAGAATGGTCATGCTCTTGTCGTGATAGTAGCTCAATGGCAAACGCCTCCAGCCCTTGACCCCGGTCGTTCGCGCGGTCCGCGCCAAGGTGCGCAAGGGCCAATATACCGCGTAGGCTACTGTATCACATATCGGCCTTTTCCATGATCCTGGCATGGAGGAGATGGTGCGGCGCATCCCGTTGCTGGCGTTGAATAAGGCCCGGAATAACGGACCGCGCCCATCCAGCGCATAGTAGAGGTATAGTAGCAGATGCCCGCCCGGCTTGAGCTTTTGCACAAGCTTCTTCACCGCACCGGCCGTATCCGGGACATGATGCAGTACGCCCAGACAGACCACGAGATCGAAGCTTTTATCAGGGAACGGGATGTTATCTACATCTGCTTGGTTCCACTGCACATTGATGAGCCCAGCATTCCTTTTCACTGCATGGAACACCGCTTCACTGGGATCCACCGCTTCCACATGGCCCACGCGCGAACTCAAGTAACGCGTCCAACGGCCACTGCCACAGCCCACGTCCATCACTACCGTGTCCGGCCCAAGGATCCCCCCAGGTACGATGTCGAAGTACTCGTTCCCCACGTGTTCGACCTCCGCCTCATCGAAGGCATTGAACTTCTCCCATTCCTCACCGAAAGAGGCGATCGTGGCCTCATCCCGATGGCCGTCACCGCGCCCGAAGAGTCGCACCTCCACCTCCCCGATACGTTTGACACCGAGCGGTGGATAGAGCGGAGGGGCTTTGTCCATGGTGTTGCGAGGTCCCCGTTATGCGGTCGACAAAGATGGCAGCTATGCTCATAGTGCCGCGTGGACGGTGATCGGGGATCCACCGGGCCTCTACCTTCGCCAACATGGCCACTCAGCATCTGCTACCCCGTTGGGCGATCACGGTGATCGACATGGCGATGTGCGCGTTGTCGCTCTTCGCCGCCTACCAGCTGCGCTTCAACTTCAACGTTCCGCGCTTTGAGTATGCCCTTCTGCTGCCTGCGCTGCCGCTGTTCTTCATCGTCCGCCTGATCTGGCATCTGGCCGCAGGTATCCAGCGAAGTATGGTGCGCTATACGGGGACGGACGATGCACGGCGGATCTTCCTCACCGTGCTGGGCGGCAGCACCACTTTGGCCGTGTTGAACCTCGGACGCTACTACTTCGTGGACCAGCGATTCGTGCTCCCTTATTCCGTGGTCATTATCGATTTCATGGCAACGGCGATGCTGTTGATCGCTTCGCGGATCACTTTCAAACTGCTGCACTTGCGCAGGCGTGGCAAGGGCAAGGATGCAATGGGTGTGATCATCTATGGCGCCGGTGAGGCCGGGCTGATCACTAAGCGCACCATGGAACGGGAAGGTTCAGCGCACTATTCGATACTGGGCTTCATCGACGACAACGCCCAACTGGCGGGCAAGCGTTTAGAAGGTGTTCGCATCCACCATACCTCGGAACTTCCGAAGCTGCTTGAGGAGGGCCACGCGGACCAAGTGATCATCGCTATCCAGCAACCGGAGCAGGAGCATCGCCGCCGCGTAGTGGATATGGCGATGAAGGCGAAGACCGAAGTACTTACCGTCCCGCCCGTGAAGGATTGGATCAATGGCCAGCTCAGCAGCGGCCAGCTCCGCGAAGTGCGGATCGAGGACCTGCTCGGCCGCGCGCCGATCGAACTTGAGTCCTCGAAGGTGCACGAGCGTTTCAAGGGACGCACCGTGATGGTGACGGGCGCCGCAGGCAGCATCGGCAGTGAATTGGCGCGGCAACTGATCGCCTTGGGCGCGAAGGAGACGGTGATGCTCGACAACGCTGAAAGCGCACTCTACGACGTGGAAATGGAATTGCGCGGAAAAGAGCAGGCGGCTTTTACGCCAGTGATAGGCGATGTGCGCGACCGCGATGCCATGGACCGATTGCTTACGCGAGTGAAGCCGGAAGTGATCTTCCACGCCGCCGCATATAAGCATGTGCCGTTAATGGAAGCGCAGCCCGAGCAAGCCGTGCGCACGAACATCGGCGGCACCCGCACCATGGCCGACCTGGCGCTACGGCATGGCGTGAAGGAGTTCGTCCTGATCAGCACGGACAAGGCCGTGAACCCCACCAGCGTGATGGGCGCCACCAAGCGCTGCGCGGAACTCTACGTGCAGAGTTTGAACGGACCAGGCGCGTCGATGTCCTTCATCACGACACGCTTCGGCAACGTACTCGGCAGCAACGGCTCTGTGATCCCGCTCTTCCGCAAGCAGATCGCCGCTGGTGGCCCCGTAACAGTGACGGACCCTGAGGTCACGCGCTACTTCATGACCATCCCTGAGGCCTGCCGACTAGTACTGGAAGCGGCCACCATGGGCAAAGGTGGTGAGATCTACGTCTTCGACATGGGCAGTCCGGTGCGCATCGCCGACCTCGCGGAGCGCATGATCCGACTTAGCGGAAAGGAGCCTGGGCGCGACATCGAGATCCGTTATACAGGTCTTCGTCCCGGCGAGAAGCTGTACGAGGAATTGCTGGCGAGCCAAGAGGACACATTACCTACGCACCATCCACGGATCCTGATCGGGCGCAACCGGGAGGTGAACGCCGACGTCGTGCAACGGACCGTTGAAGCCTTGGTCCATGCGGCGGAGAGCGGCGATGTCGAAGCCTGTGTGCGCGGCATGAAGACCCTCGTGCCCGAGTACATGAGCCGTAATTCCAGCTACAGTAATTTCGACCCGCCCACCGCGGCCTCTATCGCCGACGCAGCCAACGAACTACCATGACGATCGACAAGAACATAGAGGCGGCCAAGCTTCAAAAGAAGATCGGTGACCACATCGGCGTGGGTGTTGACAGTCTGATGTTCAACTACGTGGAAGAGCCTGGCAAGTCCGCGAAGCTTTTTCTCATCACCCTGAATCCGCGACACAACCAAAGCTTTCTCTTCCACTCCACCGAAGGCGCCACCAAAATGGACGCGCTGCGTGAGATGGTTGATTACGTGAGCACCTATAAGGACCGCACCAGCAGCTATACCGTGCAATGGAGCGCGCGCGGCGAGAACATCCTGAACACGTCCTACTTCAGGGCGAAGAATGTCCTCGAGGCACTGGACAAGCTGTTCTACGACCGGGACCCGAACAGTATCACGGTGTTCTCGGTGATCTTGAATCCCATCGCTTGAAAGAGTGTCGCGAGCTCGGAACAATACTCGAACAGAATGCGAACCAAGACAGCGATCCAGATCCGCTTTAACGACGTGGACATGGCCAAGCATGTCCACAACGCCGTCTACCTCTCCTACTTCGAGCAAGGACGGATGGACTTCCTGCGCGGCTTTGTCGAAAAGGACCACGATTGGGTGAAGCTGAGCATGATCCTCGCGCGAAACGAGGTGGACTATCGCATCCCGATCCATCTCTCGGACACTGTGGAAGTGGAGACCTGGTGCAGCAATGTGGGCACGAAGAGTTTCGACCTCAGCTATGCGGTATTCGCGGAACGCGATGGCCAGCGCCGCATACACGCGCAAGGACGGAGTGTGATGGTCTGCTTTGATTACGAAAAGCAAGCGAGCATCGCCGTGCCGGACGCATGGCGGAATTCCTTGGCACGAATGATGGAGAACGACTGATCTCCCTTCATCACATCTCCATGAAAAATTTGATCACCCTCTCGTTGCTTGCCGTCTTAACGACCACCTCCTGCACCGCGCAATTCCCCAAGTCATTAAAGGATGCTGCCGACAAGGTGAAGGGAGCCGCCACGAACGGTGGCCTCACCAATGCGGATGTTATCGCCGGCCTGAAGGAGGCCTTGGACAAGGGAACACAACAGTCGGTGGACGTTGCCTCCGTGACGGATGGTTTTTGGAAGAACGATCGCCTGCGTATCCCCTTTCCGCCAGAGGCTGAGAAGATGAAGGCCACGCTCAACTCCTTGGGCATGTCCAGCCAAGTGGAGAAATTCGAATTGACGATGAACCGTGCGGCGGAATCGGCTGCGAAGGAAGCAGCGCCGGTCTTCCTTGCGGCGATCAAGAACATGACCGTCAGCGATGGCTTCACGATCCTCAAGGGGGGTGACCATGCCGCTACGCAATATTTGCAGGACAAGACCACGGCGGAACTGATCGCCAAATTCCGGCCCATCGTGGACAATGCCACGAAGCAGGTCGCGCTTACGAACTATTGGACGCCCTTGGCCAGCGCCTACAACCAGGCCACGATGTTCACAGGCGGTCAGGCCGTGAACCCCGACCTCGACGGATATATTACACAGAAGGCCATCGATGGTCTCTTCCTCCTTATCGCCGATGAGGAATTGAAGATCCGCCAAGACCCTTTGGCTCGCACGAGCGACCTGCTGAAGCGGGTGTTCGGGGCGCAGTAGTGAGATCGGAGAATTTACACCACAGAGACACAGAGGATGCGGAGTATGCATTCCGGGTTGCTGATCGATCTCACGCGGGACGCGGTCAGTCTCATTCTTCTCTGTGCCTCTGTGTCTCTGTGGTAAGCATTGTATTCTCCTCCCCTCTTCTTCCCCACATTTGCGACCTGCCCTGATCGATCCCCCCATGCATCCCATCCTCCTCACCGAGCACGGCGTTGAAATTGAGCCGAGCGAACTGATCCTAAATCCGGACGGCTCCGTCTATCACCTCGCCTTGCGCCAGGAACAGCTCGGCGACCTGGTGTTCTTAGTGGGCGACCCCGACCGCGTGAAGGTGATCAGCGAGCACTTCGACACGGTGGAACATCGCTTGCAGAACCGGGAGTTCATCGCGCATACAGGCACGTTCAATGGCGCTCGCATCACAGCGCTTTCAACGGGCATCGGCACGGACAACATCGACATCGTGCTGAACGAGCTCGACGCCTTGGTGAACATCGATCTGGAGAAGCGCACACCGAGGAAGGAACAGAAGTCCCTCACCATCATCCGCATGGGCACCTGCGGATCCTTGCAGGAGGACATCCCTGTGGACGAACTGATAGTGAGCCACAGCGCATTGGGCCTCGACAACGTGATGCACTACTACGCCCACGAGCAGACCGATGCTGAACTGCGGATCCTGCAAGCCTTTCTCGTGCATACCGAATGGCCGGACAATTTGCCCATGCCCTATCTCGCTACCGGCGATCCTCAACTGGTCTCGCGATTGGGCCATGGCAACCATATCGGCATTACCGCAACGGCTGGGGGCTTCTACGGTCCGCAAGGGCGGCAACTGCGCGCTATCCCAAGTGTGGGCGGCCTGAACGAGACCTTCACCAGCTTCCAACACGAGGACCTGCGCCTGCTGAATTTTGAGATGGAGACCAGTGCTATCTACGGCCTGAGCGGACTGCTGGGACACAAGGCCTGCACCGTCTGCACCGTGGTGGCGAACCGCCTGCGGAAAGAATACAGCAACGACCATCAAGCGGCCATCGGCCGTATGATCGACCAGGTGCTGGAGCGGATGGTGGGTTGAAGACCTTGCTTACCGTGTGATAGCCCGACGATCAACAGGGGCATGGTTGAAAGAAGCAAGCGCCATCGCCATGCAGCCTCTGCCGGTCCCGATACATTCGTTGCCGTAGCGAACGCAATGGCACCGAGCACCGTAAATATCCTCATTTGAGCGTCCGATGAGCGATAACGAGATCCACGCATTGATCAACCTGATCGACGACCCTGATGAAGGGGTCTACCTCCATGTGCGGGACCGTATCCTCTCCATTGGGGAACCGGTGGTGCCCGTGCTGGAGCGCGCTTGGGAAGTGGACGACCTCGGCGACCTGTTCCGCAACCGCATCGAGGACCTGTTGCACAGCATCCACCTGGACCTCACTTTCAACCGCCTTCGCGCATGGAGCAAGGGTGGCGGCGAGGACCTCCTTGAAGGCGCCATGGCCGTGTGCCGATATCGCTATGCCGAACTCGATGAACATCGCGTGAAGGCACGCTTGGCCGCGCTGCGACAGGACATCTGGCTCGAGTTGAACGACAACCTCACAGCCTTCGAGAAGGTGCGCGTATTCAACCACATCTTCTTCCAGGTCCATGGTTTCAAGGGGAATAAGAAGAACTACCACGCGCCGCAGAACAGTTATATCAATGAGGTGCTGGAGGGAAAGAAGGGCAATCCCCTTTCACTCGCATTGATCTACCAAGTGCTTGCTGAGGACCTCGACCTGCCGATGCGCGGGGTGAACCTGCCCAACCACTTCGTGCTTGCCTACATGGATGAGACCGGCGTTGCCATTAGTGAACTCGGGCACGGCGATGTGCTGTTCTACGTGAACGCCTTCAGCCAGGGAGACATCCTCGGCAAGGCAGAGATCGACGAGTTCCTTTCCAAGTTGGACCTTCCTGCGCGGGAAAGCTTTTATGAGCCTTGTAGCAACATCGAGATCATCCGCAGGCTGTTGAACAACCTGTTGAACAGCTATGAAAAGCTGAATGATCCGGACCGGGCAGAAGATCTGAAGCGTTTGTTGACGGCGCTTTGAGCGACGGCTTTACCAGCCTCCAAAGACCTTGCCCACGGTAGCGCCGATGATGCGCAGGTCAAGTCCGAAACTCTGCTCCTTCACGTAACGCATATCGAGCGCGAGTTTGGCGGGCATGACCTCCTCTATATAGGCACGCTCGGGATCCGCGGAACGCGCAAGCAATTCATTCTCGTCGATGTAGTTGATGCTCGCCATGCCGGTAATGCCGGGCCTAACTGATAATACCACCCGTTGATCGGTTGAATACATGGCCACGTACTTGGGTACCTCCGGTCGTGGCCCCACCACGCTCATGTCGCCGATCAACACATTCCAGAGCTGGGGCAGCTCATCGAGCTTCGTCTTCCTCAGGAAATAGCCCACCCCGGTGATCCGTGGATCGCGACCACCAATGGTAAGCTGGCCCTGGGCCTCGCTGCCGGGGCGCATCGTGCGGAACTTCAACAAGCGGAAAAGGCGTCCATTCCGTCCCACACGTTCTTGCCGAAAGAAAGCGCCACCTGTGGATGTGAACGCGACGGCAAGAGCGAAGATCAACAGGATGGGGAACAGCAAAAGCAAAAAGACCAGCGCGAACAACATGTCGAAGATGCGCTTCACCATCACTCAGCCCATCACATCCCGCACTGCATCCTTCACCGCCTTGATCACGAGGTCCACTTGTGCATCGGAGAGATCGTAATACACGGGCAGGCTGATCTCGCGACAGTATTGGCGGTAGGTGTTCGGGTAGTCCTGCATGCGGTATCCAAGGCCCTTATAGAGGCTCAGCAGAGGCATGGGGATGAAGTGGACGTTCACACTGACGTCGCGTTTAGCGATCCCTTCGATGATGGCATCGCGCTTTTCTTCCGTGGCATCCGCGACGCGCAGCATATACAGGTGATAGCTGGTCTCACGGTCCGCGTCCTTCAGGAATGGCACCACGAAATGCGCGTCATTCTTGAAGGCGTTCTGGTAGCGCTCGCAAATGGCCTTGCGCCGCGGCAAGGTCTCACTGGCATAGCGGTCCAGTTCCACCAGGCCGATGGCCGCTTGGATGTCGGTCATGTTGCATTTCCATCCAGCGATGGACACATCGTATCGCCAAGCACCGGGCTTGGTCTTCGCCAATGCATCCTTGCTTTGGCCATGAAGACTCATGGTGTTGAACAAGGTGTACAGTTCTTCTGAACTGAAGGGTTCCGGCAGGTTGAAAGCCAGCGCGCCTCCCTCCGCCGTGGTGAGATTCTTCACCGCGTGGAAACTGAAGCCGGTGATATCGGCTTGTGATGCGACCGGCTTACCATGGACCGTCGCACCAAAGGAATGCGCGGCATCACTGAGGACGAGAGCGCGACCCAAGCGCATCTGGGGATTGGAACCGCCCATGCGAAGATTCACCGCAGGAGAGAACC
>JBEPUG010000082.1:0-15103 GCA_041691695.1 Flavobacteriales bacterium | reverse complement strand
CTCCAACATCGACCACTACCTGTTGATGATCAATGCCAAACAGGCGGTCGCATAGAACAAGATCATGGACAACCGATTCAAAGGCCTCGGCGTGGCTCTGGTAACGCCGTTCCGCGCCAATGGCGCCATCGACCATGCCGGTCTGGCGAAAGTGATCGAATACCAGATCGCTGGTGGCATCGACTTCCTCGTGGTGATGGGTACCACCGGCGAAAGCGCCACGCTCGATTCGAAAGAGAAGAAGCAATTGCTCGCCCAGGTGATCGAAGTGGTACACAACCGCGTGCCCATCGTACTCGGCATCGGCGGCAACAATACCGCCGCGACGGTCGAGCAATTCCAGGCATTCGATCTTGACGGCGTGGATGCGATCCTCAGCGTGAGTCCTTACTACAACAAGCCAACGCAGGAGGGCATCTACCAGCATTATAAGGCGCTGGCGCAAGTGAGCCTGCGGCCCATTATCCTCTACAATGTGCCGGGCCGCACCATGAGCAACATAAGCGCGGAAACGACGCTGCGGCTCGCGCGGGACTTCAAGAACATCATCGGCATCAAGGAGGCCAGCGGGAATCTCGATCAGGTGGGGCTCATCCTGAAGCATCGACCGAAGGACTTCCTCGTTCTCAGCGGCGACGACGCATTGACCCTGCCGATGCTCGCCATGGGGGGCGACGGCGTGATCAGCGTGGTGGGCAACGGTCTTCCGGAGGAATTCGGAAACCTCGTCCACGCGGCGATGAAAGGCGACTTCGTGACCGCCCGCAAGGAGCACCTCAAATTGATCGAATTGATCACGCTGCTTTTTGTGGAAGGCAATCCCGGCGGCATCAAGGAAGTGCTGAAGACGCTCGGCCTCTGCGACGTCCACATGCGGCTGCCGCTGGTGCCGGTGAGCGAGGGCACGGCCAAGAAGATCTACCACGCTCTGGCGGATGCGGAAGTGGTGAAGCTTTGAGGGCAGTAGCCAGTTGGCAGCGGCAGTCGGCAGTAGTCCGATCACCTATCACTAGCCACTATTCACCCGTTGAATTTCTCTGTGCCTCCGTGCCTCTGTGGTGTATCTCTTCTTCTCCCAAAAATGAACCTCATCGCCCTCGACTTCGAGACCGCCACCAACGACCTGGACAGCCCGTGCGAGATGGGCCTGGCCATTGTGCGGAACGGTGAGGTGGTCGAGGTGCGGAACTGGTTGATCAAGCCTCGGCAATGGCCGTACTTCTCGCCGTTCACCATGGCGGTGCATGGGATCCGGCCGGAGCATGTGGCTTCCGCGCCGCGCTTTGGCGAAGTATGGGCCGAGGCCATGCCGCTGATGCAGGGCGCAGTGGTAGTGGCGCACAACGCGGCCTTCGACATGAACGTGTTGCGCAGCACGATCCTGAGCCAGCGTTTGCCGCTGCCGACCTTCAGTTATTTCTGCAGTGTGAGCCTCTGCCGCCGCGTGTGGCCCGGCCATAAAGGCTACGGACTGGGGCCGATGTGCGCCATGCACGGCATCCGTTTTCCGCACCATCGCGCGGGAAATGATGCCGAGGCCGCGGCGAAGCTGGTGCTCTGCGCAGGAAGGAAGGCCGGGGTTTCCTCCGTTGATGATCTCTTGACGCAAAGCCGCTTGAAGTGCGGCGCGATCGGACCGCAGGAGCATCGCACACCGGGAGGGAAGGTGACGCGGTTGGGGTGAACTGACCGAGGAACTTGATCGTGCAAAGGCAATTGCGCTTACCAGTTCAATAGCAATCGCTCGCTCGTTCTATGGTGTATCGCTTCGCAGATCGTGTCGCGAGTACACCACTGAATCCACGAACTCGTCGTTCGCACGGATGTTCTCCTTGAAGTAACCCTCGCGCACGAAACCGGTGTGCTCCAGCACATGCATGGAGGATATGTTACCGGGATGTGTGGCGGCTTCCACGCTATGCAGTCCGATTTTTGTGAAACCGAAGTCCAGCACCGCCTTCACCGCCTCTGTCATCAGTCCTTGCCCCCAGAGATCCGGGTCGAGGAAGTAGCCGATCTCCGCGCGATGGTGCTCGGCCATGATGCGCCAGTAGCCGACGATGCCGCATGCGTTCTCAGATCCTTTTACCGCGATGGCCCACATGATGGCCTCATGTGCATCGTAGGTCCGTTGGAAATCACGCAATAGACCCACCGCCTCATCGCTTTTGAAGAAGAGCGGCTTCGGGATATGGTGCATTACGCGTGGGTCCGATCGCAGGCGGAAGAGCGCGGGTGCATCAGCGTTGGTCAGCGCCCGCAATTGGAGGCGAGGCGTGGCCAACACTGGAAAGGAGGGGAGGTCCAAGCGCAGCACGCCCACAAGGTAGCGGCCGTAGAGCCTGTTCAGGATCTCATCGACCGCGGACCCCGGCCTCTTTTCCGCCCATGCTTTGGCGGAAAATGATCCCGTAGACACCGCTACGCGATGATCTTCCGATTCGCCTGAACAAAGATCAGACTCGCGGTCCATCGCGCAAGAGATCATGACCAGGCTCTTAGAGCGACAGTAGCTTTGTTCCCGAAATCACCGACCATGATCGCTTCGCGCCTCCTGCTTTGCCTTGCCAGCCTGTCCCTCCTCGGAACGGCGCACGCCACGGAATATGTGGTGCCGGCCAAAGGCGATGTGGGCGCCTTCTTCGCGAAGCTGCCTGCGGACGCCACCTACATTTCCTTTTCCGCTGCGGCGAAATACCACAGCTCAGGGGACATCGTACTGCCTTTCGCGCGACTGCTGATCATCGATGGCAAAGGATGCACACTTACCTTGGGTGAGGCATCCAATGGATTCACTGATCCGGTGACGGACATGGGCGATGCGATGAAGCGCACGAGCAGTCGCTACGTCATCAAGGATTTCGGTCAGATCGTCGGAGGGCGCAAGGCGATCGACCTGCAGGCCACCTTGAACAGCGTGGTGGAGAATTGCGAATTGGCATCACAGACGCAGGCCGCGATAGACCTGCGTTTTTGCCTGATGGCGCGCTTGAGCAACATCCTCGTCACCAATCCGCGATACCAGGGCATCATGCTGCGCCAAGGCGATTGGAAAGGCGCGACCGGGATGAACAGCCAGTGCAACAGCTCGGTCCTTGATCAATGCCGGGTGTATGCTTCGAAGACCACGGCCAACGCATTCACCATCCTCAATAGCGGCGGTGTACGCATGACGAATTGCATTTCCGAGGGATCACCGGTGGACTACGATGTATTCCTCTCCGCCACACTCGACGGCGACGAGAGCCGACCCGCGACGAATCCTGTGGTGAAGTCCTTCATGCTTTCCGACTTCCACATTGAACACCAAGTGCGCAAGGCCTCCATTTATGTGAACATGCCGACCAAGGCCGCGTTGGAACTGGATAATGTTTACTGGAACGGCCCGCAGAAAGCGCCAGTGATCTATTACACAGGAGGCCAGCTGAACGTGTCCAACATCGGTTGGTGGAACCCTGGATTCTACATCGCCACCCGGGTCAGTGCACCCCGGATCAACATCCTGCGCGCGCACAGCGATATGACCGTGGACGACAAGAAGCCGGTGGTGGACAACCGCGCTGGCATCCTACGCTTGGTGGATCCATTGCCTAACAACACGCTGCTGAAACTGCCTTACGTGCGCGTGCGGGACCGCTCCATGTGAGAGAGATCACCCGTGGTAGACACGTGAGGACTGGATCAGTCCGTCCTTGATCACCAGCACTTCGCCCACGCGCAGGTCTTCTTCACCCTCCACATGTCGCATGTATTCCATGAAGACCTGCTCGGTATTGGCCGTCAACGAAAGCACTTCATAATGCAGGCTGGGCAGGCGCTCGAAGGAATCCTTCCACCACGAACGCAGTTCCTCTTTTCCCTTCACCAGTCCTTGCGTTTCCGGTCGGCGTACTTTCAGCTTCGGGCTGAAATGTTCCGCGTCATCAGCATAGAGCGCGAGTAATTGCTCGAGGTCGTGCGCGTTGAATGCCGCGAACCAGCGTTGTGCGATGGCCTCGTTGGTCTCAGCCGATGGCTCCAAGCTGTTCATTGTTCCTGATAGGCGTTCGCCCAATAGCTATAGGGGGCCGAAGGTTTTGCAAAACCATTCAATGGCCACAGTAGTATCGTTAAATAGCAGACCCGAGATTAGGGAGGAAGCGATCATTGAGTTTAGGTGCCCTATTCAAGGAACATCTTTCCGTTGAAGGATGCTCCGTTCGCATCGCTGACATGGAAGATGTAGGTCCCGGCCGCAAGGCCTTTCCGGAAAAAGGTGCACGATGGACCATTGAAGTCCTCGCGGTCCACGATCCGGCCGCTCATGTCGTTGACCGAGAGCGTATGCGCATCGGTTAATGGGTCGCTCAACTCGATCGTCGCTTGATCTTGTACTGGGTTTGGGTATACACGCATCGTTGGGCCTGTCCGGGCGATCTCCTGAATGCCGATCGTGGGGTCTTCCAAGATGGTGCGGAACTGTTGGAAGGTGCCTGCATCCATTAGCGTATGCCGATAGCCTCCGGACCATGTGCACACTCCCAGAACGTTGTAATCGACGTTGTCCGTGATCCACACTCCGCTGCCACTTTCGCCTGGGATACCCTGCCAGCCCTGAACCCCCACAAAATCAGTATTGCTAAAGGATGAGCGCACCATGGGGGTGGAAAAGTGATAGAGTGTATCACCGTTATAAATGATGTTGCTGTTCGCGGGACTAGTCGCCCCCGGGTAAGAGAACTTGTGTACGACACGGTCATCGAAGTACGTTGAGTCTGTCGTGAAGCCGATGCCGATCCAACCGAGTTCCGCACCGATCGGATGCTCCAGTTCGATCAAGGCGTTGTCACGTTCCGATTGCAATGGCACGTAATAGCGGACGGCGCGAACGGAACCGAAGGTGGAGGGCACGCCATCGTCGAAGACCGGGAAGAAGTCCATTCGCCCGGTGAGCCAGGCACCCCCGCCCATTTCGCGCAGGCAGTGCGATGCGGTGAGGATATGCCATGGGCCGACCAGTTGTGCGGAGCAATGGACCCTGTTCGAATCGCCATCGACCCACCTCAACTCACCGGCGACCCGGACCGGATAATCGGTGAGTTCATAGGTGCTTGCAGCATGGGGTGGACGTTGAAGGGCAGTCCCCATAAATCCTGGGGGGGATGCAGCATTGTCCAACGCTTCCCAGCCCGGCAGGATGCCCATACCATGTGGCATGAACCCCGATACGGTGTCCGTCGGCGCAACGGGTTGGATGGTGTCCACTTGGGCCGTGGCGGGATCATAGACCAGGATGGTATTGTCCTGCGCCATGAGCGAAAGGTGTGAGAGGAGAATGCAAAAGATGAGGGTAGCGTGGTGGCTCCGCATGGACGGTGAACGAGTGATCGGAAGGATTAGTGTCCGGGTCACCTACGCGGCTTGGCCCTATATCCGCCGGGTGCATCGGAGGGATAGCGAAGTCTTGCTTTCATGGGTCCTTGAACAATGATGACCGACTGTCCATGTGAAGTTCCACCGGATCGACCGTCCTTTGCGCGCCTTTAAACATCGCCCATGAACATCAGCTGGATCTATCTGCTCATCGCATCCCTCAGCGAGGCCATCTGGCTATTTGCCGTGAAGTTCATGGACGTGAAGGCGGTGAAGGCGATGGGCTGGAGCGGTTTCTTCCGCGATCCGCTCCATGCCAGGTCGCTGCTCCCCTTCCTCGGGTATGCCGTCTTCGGCGCAGGCAACGTCATCTTCCTTTCCATGTCCATGCGCACGATTCCCGCCAGCACGGCATCTGCGGTATGGATGGCGGTGGCGCTGTTAAGTGCAAAGCTCATCGACACCTTCTGGTTCAAGGAGCCGCTGAGCGGGATGCAGATCCTCTGGTTCGCTTTCATCATCGTGGGTGTGGTGGGTTTGAACCTGACCGCATTACCCTTGTCTGGTCGCTCCAGTTGATCGGCACGGAACATTGTCGACAGTTGGCTTGTTGATGCCTTTCAAACAGGGGCCGCCCCGATGACCACCATTCATTCCACTACACTTCCATGAACGTTTCCGAACAACTCTTGAAGATCCTCACTGATGTAGGCGTGAAACAGGTCTTCGGGCTTACCGGCGATGCCCTGAACTACTTTGTGGATGCCATCCGCCGGCAGGAAAAGGTGGAATGGATCACCGTGCGCCACGAGGAGACGGCAGGCTATGCAGCATACGCGCAAGCGGCACTCAATGGCCGATTGGCTGTGTGCGCAGGCACGGTTGGGCCCGGCGCGCTGCACCTGATCAACGGCCTCTACAACGCGAAGAAGGAACGCACGCCGGTCATCGCCATTACCGGCCAAGTGCCGATGGTGCAACAAGGAACGAACTACTTCCAGGAGGTGGATCTGAAGAAAATGTTTGATGATGTGTGCGCCTATCAGGCCATCATCCGTTCACCGGAGGAAGCGCCGCGACAGATCCTGCGTGCCATTCGGATCGCCCTTGCTCAAGGTGCAGTATGCCGGATCGAACTGCCTGCGGATGTGGCAGCGATGGAGGCAGCGGGAGATCGCTATATCGGCCCGATACCGGTCTCGGATGCCGTGCTTGCCCCGGGTGAAAATTCCTTACGCAAGGCGGCTGCCTCCTTGGACGCTGGCAAGCGCATCACCATCCTCGCAGGTGCAGGGTGCCGTGATGCCCGAGAAGAAGTGCTTCGCTTGGCGGAAAGATTGAAGGCGCCCATCGTGCACACGTTCCGCGCGGCGGATGTCTTCGACCATGATACGCCCGGTGTGGTGGGGCTGACGGGCCTCATCGGCGATCCTCCCGGATACCACGCCGTGATGAAGGCGGATCGGCTGTTGATGCTCGGTACGGACTTTCCCTACGACAGTTTTTTGCCGCACGAAACGGAGACCATCCAGATCGATACGCGCTTGGAGAACATCGGCAACCGCACACCGGTGCAAGTGGGCGTCCACGGCGATGTGAAGTCCGCAGTGACGCGTCTGTTGGACATGGTGCAGGAGAAGAAGGACAATGGATTTCGTGAGGCACTGATGAACGCCTTCGACAAGTGGAAGGACCGCATGCTGCGCGATGCCGACCCCAAAGAGGATCGTGAGCCTTTGCACCCGCAGATCTTCGCGCGCGCCATCGGACAACGTGCCTCGAACGATGCCATCTTCACCATAGAGACCGGCACGTCCGCGATCTGGGCCGTGCGCAACATCTCCTTCCATGGAGACCGACGCATCCTCGGTTCGTTCAACCACGGCTCCATGGGTGTGGGCCTTCCATCGGCGATCGGTGCGCAGGCCTTGTATCCGGAGCGGGAGGTGTGGGGCCTTGTCGGCGACGGCTCTTTCACCATGGGCATGCAGGATTTCCTTACCGCTGTGGAGCGCAAGCTGCCCATCAAGATCATTGTCTTCAACAACGGTGAATTGGGCTTCGTGAAGCTGGAGATGGAAGAGGCGGGGCTCGCGCCACAGTATGGTGCATTGAAGCAGTTCAACCCGAATTTCGCGGACTTCGCAAAACTTTGCGGCGGCGATGGCGTGCGCGTGGAGCATGCGAAAGACATCGAGGCTGCTGTGGAAATGGCGAAACGCTCCACGAAACCCTTCATCATCGATGCGGTGGTGAGCGGAGGAGAGGTCTCTTTTCCACCGCACATCTCTTGGAAGCAAGTGCTCGGCTTCGGACGATCAAAGATCAAGGAGACCGCGTTGGCCATCAGTGGAGATGCAGCACAGTGGAAGAACTTGAGTGAAGAGATCGAGACGAGTATCGACAAGCTGGATTGAGCGGCTTCCAGAAGCAAAGGCGATAGCGACGAGACCGTCCGGCTCCCTTGCCGATTGGATGAATGCGATAGTTTTGGCCCATGCCGAAGAGACCATCCTCCGACCCCGTGCGCGTGATCGAGCTCTTCGCCGGCGTTGGTGGGTTCCGCATCGGTCTAGAGCGTGCCTCGAAGCGATTCCGCACCGTGTGGAGCAACCAGTGGGAGCCGAGCACCAAGAAGCAGCAAGCCTCGGAGATCTACTCGGCCCGCTTCGGACCGGATGGCCACAACAACACGGATATCAGCACCGTGCCGTTGACAGCGATCGCCGCGCACGACCTGTTGGTGGGCGGCTTTCCCTGCCAGGACTATTCAGTGGCGCGCACATTGAACAAGGCGGACGGCCTTGCCGGAAAGAAGGGCGTGCTTTGGTGGCAGATCCATCGCATCCTGGAGAGCAAACGCCCCGGTTTCCTCTTCTTGGAGAATGTGGACCGCTTGTTGAAATCGCCCGCGAAGCAACGGGGACGCGACTTCGCGGTGATGCTGGCCTCGCTCGCGGACCTGGGCTACATCGTGGAATGGCGCGTGGTCAATGCTGCGGACTATGGTATGCCGCAACGCCGGCGCCGTGTGTTCTTTCTCGGTTATCACACTTCCACGACCATCGGCAAAGCGGCCGCTAGCACGAAAAGGGCGCCGCAATGGCTGCATCAGACCGGTGTTTTCGCTGAAGCGTTTCCTGCAACAGCCAAGAAGGAGGGCGTCAACTCATTCACGATCGAAGGCGATCTCGCAGACATCACCGAGCGTTTCAACAAGGGTGCTACCGGCGGCACAAGTCCCTTTAGCAACGCGGGCCTCATGATCGAACGCAAGATCTTCACTCAGGATGTGGTGGCCGAGCATTCCGGGGCAAAGACGCTTCTGAGAGACATCCTTGTTCCCGAAAGTGAGGTGCCCGAGGAGTTCTTCATCGCCGAAAGACAGTTGAAGGACTGGGCCTACCTGAAGGGTGGCAAGAAAGAGAAGCGCACGAACAAGGCGAGCGGTTTCTCTTACAACTATGCTGAGGGTGCGATGACTTTCCCCGATGCATTGGACAAGCCCTCGCGCACCATCATCACCGGTGAGGGCGGCGCTTCACCATCGCGCTTCAAGCATGTAGTGCGCATGTCCGACGGTAGGCTCCGTCGACTCATGCCTGTGGAGATCGAGCGCTTGAACATGTTCCCCGATGGGCATACGCGCGAAGCCTCCGACAACCGCCGCGCCTTCCTCATGGGCAATGCGCTGGTTACGGGTGTGATCGAACGCACGGGCAAGGCACTTTTGAAGCGTATCGGTGGATAGGCCCGCGGATCAAGGCCTCGTATAGGGCTCCGGACTAAATTCGTTGGACTCAAACGATCCTTTCACTGCATGCGCTTCAGCATTCCACTCCTGCTTTTTGCGACGGCCTGTGGTAACGCGAATAACGGCTCCAAGCCGGCATCAACGGCAAAGGAAAATGGTCATGCTACACAGCGGAATACTTGGCCTATTTATCCTCGGATCAACAGGTTACCGGCTCCTTTATCCTCCGTGACCTGGGTACTGGCACATGGACCTATATAGACAGTGCAGCTGTGGACAGTGGCAGCTTGCCTGCCAGCACGTTCAAGATCTTCAGCAGTCTGTATGGGCTGGAAAGCGGGGTGGTGAAAGATGCGGATGATGTCTTCAAGTGGGATGGAAGGAATTATGGACGGCCGGAGATCAACATGGACCTCACCCTTCGGCAATCGGTAGAACGGAGCTCCTACTGGTACCATCGCGAAATCGCTCAGCGGGCTGGTGCGTCGACGTTGAAACATTGGCTCGATACGGTGGGCTATGGCAATGCCGACACGAGTGGCGGGTTCGATCGAACATGGATCGCCGGGAACTTGCGGATCACCCCGCGCCAACAGATCGACTTCCTGGAGCGATTGGTGAAGAACGAGCTTCCGTTTTCCGAACGCAACATGAACATTGTGAAAAACATTACGCTGCAAGAGGATACACTCGGCTATCGACTCCATGGAAAGACGGGTTGGGCCGATGGAAGCGATGGAAGTATCGGCTGGTTTGTGGGTTGGGTGGAGAAGAGTGATGGTTCAGGACCGTACGTCTTCGCCAATCGGGTCATGACCCGTGACACGCTGTCCGAGACTTTCGGGCCAGCACGCAGGGGCATCAGTATCGAAGTGCTGAAGCGGTTAGGGGTGTTGCCAGAGTAGTTCGGTCTCAGGTCGACCGGAAGACGTGATCCAAATTATTTGAATGATCCTGTATTTAACCATTAGGTTATATACATTTGCGCCATGCTTGCTCAGGAACGCCTCACTTCCACCTTTCAGGCCTTGGCAGACCCCACGCGTCGTGCCATCCTTTCCCGCTTATCGCAGGGGGAGGCCTCCGTTACCGAACTGGCGGCGCCGTTCAGCATGAGCATGCCCGCTATCAGCAAGCACCTGAAAGTGTTGGAGCGCGCGAATCTCATTTCGCGCGGGAAGGAAGCGCAATGGCGACCCTGTAAGCTGGAAGCTGCGCCGTTGCAACAGGCATCGGATTGGGTGGAGCAGTATCGCGCTATTTGGGAGGCCCGCTTCGACCGTTTGGACGCATACCTCAAGGAAGTACAGGCCAAAGAGAAGAAGATCACAAAACCACGGACAGCCAATGGACGCAAGAAGAGCTGAACAAGACCAGGTCGCGGACCGCGAGATCGTCACCACGCGCATAATCCATGCACCGCGTGAGCTGGTTTGGAAGGCTTTCGCTGATCCGAAAGCGCTAGCCCAATGGTGGGGACCGGACGGATTCACACTGACAACCGAGATCTTCGAATTCGAGGAAGGTGGCGACTGGATCTTCGTCATGCAAGGCCCCGACGGCCGTGACTATCCCAATCAAGTTCACTATCTCGAGATCGTGGAACCGCTCCGCATGGTGCACAACCATGGAGGCGATGCGGGCAAGGTGAACTTCCATGCGGAGATCACCTTGGATGCGATAGGAGACTCGACACGGATCACTTTTCGAAGCGTCTTTAAATGCAAGGAAGCGCGCGACTTCGTGGCGAAGGAATACGGCGCCGTGGAAGGAGGCAAGCAGAATCTCGCTCGCTTGGACAACTACCTGACGAATAACCGCACGACCGAATGAACGCCATGCGAAAGGATAGTGCGGATGCGGTGGCTATGATCACGCGTGCGGCAGCGCCGACGCATGTGGTCAGTCGCTTACTGGCCGCATCGGAAGAACGCGTTCGCAACGTGTTTCTGGATCCAGTATTACGGGCCATCTGGGCCATATCCGGTATGCTGACGACCAGTGTTCCTCCGGTCATTTCGGACCAAGGTGATGTGCTGCTGAAGGATCATGTCCAAGGCCATGCGATCGACGTTAGGATCCGGTTGCTTGAGCGCATGCGCGGTTGCGAGGTCCATGTAGAACTGCGGATGAGTCCTGCGTTGGAGCTGGCCACATTATTCGGTTTGGGCATCGATGACCTGTGGGAGGGGCGTCTGTATGCCATCGCCGATCTCCTCTCAGAACGCACACCGCGAAATGCCAAGCAACCATTGGCACGAAGGGATGAACCGTTACGAACACTTGAAGCCAATACGCCATGAACAAGGAAGCGATCTTCAATTTCATCGTTGAGAAGGACGACCGGTCGATCACCGTGGAGCGATCCTTCAATGCGCCATTGGACCGCGTATGGGCGGCTTGGACAGAAGCGGACATCCTCTGCCAATGGTGGGCGCCAAAGCCATGGCGCTGCGTGATCAAGGAACTCGACTTCCGCGAAGGCGGGCGCTGGCTGTATTGCATGGAAGGGCCGGAAGGCGATACCCATTGGTCCGTTCTTGATTACGAAGAAGTGGAACCGAAGACCTATTACAGCGGCAGCTGTGTGTTCTGTGATGAACGGGGTGTGGCGAAGGATGTCAACTCCAAGGCCCGCTGGGAGCATCACTTCAGCGAATCCGAAGGGGCCACGCTCGTTCGTATCAAGCTGCACTTCACGTCAAGCATGGAACGTGACAAGCTCATCGAGATGGGCTTCAAGGGCGGCTTCACCATGGGCATGGACCAACTTGATGAACTGCTCGCCGAACGGACCATCTGACCGAAACAAAATGCTACGAAACCCATCCATGAACACAAAGCCCGAAATCATCACCACACAAGCGGTACCCACCGCCGTGATCCACCTCGTGATCCCCGGCCGGGAAATGCCGAAGTATATGGACCCGGCGATACAGGAGATCCTGAAAGCGCTGAAGGATCAAGGCATGCAACCCGCAGGACCGATGTTCTCTTATCATCATCGCCGCCCATCGGACACGTTCGACTTTGAGATCGGTTTCCCGGTCGCGAAGGCGATCAAGCCATCCGGTCGTGTAGTAAATGGCGCACTGCCTGCGGAGAAAGTCGTTCGTTCGGTCTATCACGGCCCGTATGAGGGATTGGCTGAAGCCTGGGGAGAGTTGCAAGCATGGGTACGTGAGCGGAAGCTTGCAGAAAGCGGTCGTTTCTGGGAGTGCTACTTGAGCAACCCGGCAGAAGTGAAAGATCCGAAGGCCTACCGGACGGAGTTGAACTGGGTGATAGGTTGAACGAGACAACTATTTCGATCCGACCATGGGCAAACAACCATCCCCGATGATCCCCGACGACAGGCCGATCATCACCTTCGAGAGTGCGCATGCATGGGAGGCGTGGCTGACTGAGCATGGCGCAACCTCACCAGGTCTCTACATCAAGATCGCCAAGAAGGACAGCGGTGTGCGTTCGGTCACCTATGCTGAAGCGCTGGAGGTGGCGCTCTGTCATGGTTGGATCGATGCCATCAAGAAAAGCTTCGACGCTTCGTTCTTCCTTCAGAAGTTCGTTCCGCGAAGTCCACGCAGCATCTGGAGTGAGATCAACAAGAAGAAGGTGCAGCAATTGATCAAGGCCAGGCTCATGCGGCCCGCTGGTCTTGCCGCCGTGAATAGCGCCAAAGCGAACGGCCAATGGGACAAGGCCTATGCCCCTGCGCGGACGATCACTGTTCCACCCGAGCTGGAAGCAGCCTTGAAGAAGAATAAGAAAGCGGCCGCCTTTTTCAAGACCTTGTCCGGAAGCAACCGCTACGCGATCCTGCACCGCTTGCATACGGCGAAGAAGGAGGAGACACGTGCCAAACGCCTTGCGCTCTTTATCGGGATGTTGGAACGCGGCGAGACCATCCACGGAACGAACAACAACGCAACATGAGTGCATCGCTGAAGCTCGAGATCACACGCACGTTCGACGCGCCTCGGGAACTCGTCTTCGATTGCTGGACGCAGAACAAGCACTTGGCCCGATGGGGCGGCGCGCCGGAAGGCATGACCGCCGTGATGGAGGCCAAGCAGGTGCGCACTGGCGGGAGTTACCGCGTCCATCTCGATCGCGAGAACGGCGAACGCTTTTCCGTGGCGGGGAAATACTTGGAAGTGCTGCGGCCGGAAAAACTGGTCTTCACGCATGCATGGCTGGATGAGGCCGACAAGCCGGGCCCGGAGATGCTGGTGACGATCACGTTTGCCACCGCGGGCCGCAGGACCCGGATGACATTGACGCAAATTGGCTTCACGTCTGCCGCTTCGCGTGATGGCCATCGCGGTGGCTGGAGTAGCCAGATGGACCGCTTCAAGAACTATGTCAATTCCTTGGAACAATGAATCGCATTCAGGTGTGCGGTTATGAGCCACACCCGCTGTTCAAGTAGTAAGAACAACCCCAACCACATAATCCCATGTTCAAGAAGATCCTCCTCGGCCTGCTGGCCATCGTCGCCATCATCCTCATTGTCGCGGCCTTCCAGCCGAACACCTATCACGTGGAGCGTTCCGCCGATGTGGCGGCACCTCCCGAAGCCGTGTATGCCCAAGTAAATGATTTCCACAACTGGCCTCAATTCAACCCGTTCCAGCAATTGGACCCCAATGCGAAGGGACGGTTTGAAGGTCCGGAAAAGGGCGAAGGCTCCACCTTTTTCTGGGAAGGAAACAGCCAGATGGGCAAAGGCAGCATGACCATCACCAAGAGCATGCCCGATGAGCGCGTGGACATCCATATGCACTTCGATGAGCCGATGGAAGGCGATGCGGAAACGGCTTTCATCCTAAAGCCAAACGGCACCGGCACGCACGTCACTTGGAGCATGGACGGCAAGAACAACTACATCAGCAAGGTCATGTGCCTCTTTATGGACATGGACAAGATGATAGGCGGGGAGTACGACAAGGGGCTGGCGAAGCTGGGGGAACTGCCTGCGGCCAATTGATGCGCTTTCAACACGCCCAAAAATTTGCCTCACAACGCATATACCCTCCCACACAATGAGCAACATCCAAAAGGTCAGCCCGAACCTCTGGTTCAACGGCAACGCCGAAGATGCGGCGAACTACTACGTTTCCATTTTTCCGAACTCGCGGATAGGCAGGAAACTGCTCGTCACCGAGGATGTGGTGAAGGGCAGTGGACGGCCGCTCGGTTCGCTGCTCTTTCTCGAATTCGAACTGGACGGGCAACTGTTCCAAGGTCTGAACGGTGGTCCCCAGTTCACCTTCAGCGAGGCGGTCTCCTTCGTTGTGAATTGCAAGGACCAGAAAGAGGTGGATCACTACTGGGAGAAGCTCGGAGCTGGCGGTGATCCCAATGCTCAGATGTGCGGTTGGCTGAAAGACAAATTCGGAGTGAGCTGGCAGGTGGTTCCCAAAGCATTCATAGACATGATCACGGACAAGGACCAAGTGAAGGTGAACCGTGCGATGGCGGCCATGATGCAGATGAAGAAGCTGGACATCGCAGAAATGAAACGCGCATTCAACGGCTGAAGCCGATCATTCAACGGAACGCAAGAGAACAAACACACAACCCACAAACCAGACCGCAAAACGATGGCAAGTACCAGTACCCAACTCTACTTCGTCGGCAAGACCGAAGAGGCCTTTGCCTTCTACAAAGACGTTTTTCGCTCGGAATACAAAGGCGAGCCCGTGCGCTTTTCGGCGATGCCTGCAATGGACGGACAACCTCCCATGTCGAAAGCGGATAAAGCACTGATCATGCACATTGCGTTGCCGATCCTTGGCGGCCACAAGCTCGTGGGGACGGATGTTCTGGACAGCCTGGGGGTCAAACTGAATGTCGGCAACAATGTCCAGATCCTCTTGGAGCCGGACACCCGATCAGAGGCCGACAGGCTTTGCAAGGAATTGTCCCAAGGGGGCGAGGTGGACATGCCCTTGCAGGAATTGCCGTGGGGAAACTACTACGGAAGTTGCATCG
>JBEPUG010000081.1:0-15185 GCA_041691695.1 Flavobacteriales bacterium | reverse complement strand
CAATAGGAAGGAAGTGAATATATTAAACAGCAAAAGAAACTAGACGATGCAGGTGTCGCGCTTAAGCCGCGGCGGAAGCGATCGCACATACGGTGAGAAGCTGATCGAAGCCCTATTGGCGCTGCGCATCGAACTGCGGTATAACAAGGAGGAGATCTTACGCCTCTTCGCGGCGCATGCGCCCTTCGGCGGCAATGTGGTAGGGCTCGATGCTGCCGCTTGGCGCTACTATGGAAGACCTGCTGAGCGGCTCAGTTGGAGCGAATGTGCGACGCTCGCCGTACTTCCAAATGCGCCTTCTGCGATCTATCCGGGCAAGGGGCACGAAGCCTTGCGCGCCAAACGCAATAGGCTCTTGGACCGCTTGTTGGTCGTGCATGACATCGACAGCACGGAATGGTCGCTCGCCAAGCAAGAGCCGCTGCCGGGGCAGGTTGCTCCATTGGCCCAACGCGCACCACATCTTCTCAGCACGTTGATGACGCAGGGCCTTACCGGGCATCGGATACACACCACGCTCGATGGCCGGTTGCAGGATCGTGCCTCGGCCGCGGCCGATCGCTACGCCCCGCGCTTGGCCGCCAACGAGGTCCACAACGCGGCCGCGATCATCCTCGATGTGCGGAGCGGCAAGGTGCTCGCCTACGTGGGCAATCTGTCCAGCGCAGGTGGCACACATGCCGGGCAAGTGGACATCATACAGGCGCGCCGCAGCACGGGCAGTGTGCTGAAGCCATTCCTCTATGCGGACATGCTGCAAAGTGGCGAATTGCTGCCGGACATGCTGGTGGCTGATATACCCACGCGTTATGATGGTTTCGCGCCGCGCAACTATGACGAGCATTTCAGTGGAGCTGTGCCCGCATCGGAGGCCTTATCGCGATCGCTCAATGTGCCCGCCGTGCGAGCGTTGCATACACATGGTGTGGAGCGCACGTTGCGCCTGCTGCGTTCCATGGGCCTGAAGAGCATTGATCGAAGCGCTGATAACTACGGACTCACCTTGATCGTGGGAGGTGCCGAAAGCACGCTGTGGGAACTTGCGGGCGCCTACGCGAGCATGGGCCGAGTGCTGGATGACTATGGACGCGGCGGTCTGCATTACCATGCCGGAGACATCCACGCGCCACTTGTCCTGAAGGAACAGATCACTGCGGAAGAGGACAGCAGCGGGATCACGGCCAAGGAAGATCCCGCACCGTTGCTGAGTGCAACATCCATTTGGTTCACCGTGAAGGCCCTGCGCAATGTCGCGCGTCCTCTTGACGAACAAGGCTGGAACTATTTCACAGGGCAGCAGCGCATCGCGTGGAAGACCGGCACCAGCTATGGGCACCGAGATGCTTGGGCCATCGGACTCACGGACCGTTACTGTGTCGCGGTGTGGACGGGCAACGCAAGTGGCGAGGGAAGGCCTGGGCTCACCGGCACATTGGCAGCGGCCCCGCTCCTCTTCGACCTCTTCGCGCTTCTGCCTTCGGGCCGCGGCTTCGATCCGCCGAATGATGAGATGACGCGCGCGGCCATCTGTTCCGCAAGTGGCTTTCGCGCCGGTCAGGATTGCCCAACTGTGGATACATCGTGGATCCCGCGCGAAGGGATGCGTACACCGATCTGCCCCTATCACCGGCGCATTCTGCTTGATCCTTCCGGTAGGTACCGGATCGCCTCTGGCCAAGGCGTGAGCACGCCGTGGTTCGTGCTGCCCCCTGCGATGGAACTCTACTACGCGCAGCGCGTGCCCTCCTATCGCCCGCTCCCACCGTGGCTTCCAGGGGAAGCCGGAACGGATGACATGCCGATGGAAGTGCTCTATCCGGACAATGGGTCCAAGGTGCTCGTCCCGGTGGAATTGGACGGAAGCCGCGGGAACATGGTGGTGGAAGTGGCGCACCGCGACCGCAACGCCACCGTGCATTGGGACCTAGACGGCAACTATCTCGGAGCAACGGTCGGTGAACATCGCATGGCGCTTTCGCCTTCCGACGGAGACCACCTTTTAACTTTGACCGATTATGCCGGGCACATTCTCCGGCGCTCCTTCACCGTGGTCAACGGTGCCCGAAACGCTTCTGCCCCACATGCTCCGTAAGTTTTTCCTCGCTCACCTCCTGCTCCTTGTCACGCTGCTTCACGCCCAGCCCGATTCGCTCTATATACCCGAACACGACACGGTAGTGGCCTACAAGGTGATCTATGCACCGTTGCAGGACAAGGATCAATACCGGCGCATCGGGCGCTTTGCCTTGGACACTTCACGCGTCGCGGTGCAACTGGATTACAAGCGTGGAAAGCCTTGCGGCATATACCGGGCCTTCTATCCGGACGGCAGGCAATTGATCTTCGCGGTGTACGGCTATGGTTGGCTTCACGGCGATTGGGTGGAATATGACCCCTACGGCAATGTCAGCGTGAAGGGCCAGTACCGCGAGGGCAAACGCGATGGTACGTGGGCCTTCCGCAAGCAAGGCATCGTGGGCCATTACAAGGACGGAGAGAAGAACGGTAGCTGGAAGTTCTATGACAACGGCCAAATGGTGAAAAAGGAGAAGTGGCACAATGGCGTGTTGAACCCCGGTTCCACATTCCATTTCGGTCCGTGAGTTTCATTCCGTAGCATCCTTGGAACCCGACGCGGTAGTCCTCCGTTTCGAAAGGGTGCCTGCTTAACGTTCCTTAACCCGCGCCAAATCACGTTTCTTTCGCACCCCGGCTACCTTTGCATGGTCCGGGGTCGATCGCTTGTCGAGTGTCGGGACCCGTTCCCGATCCTTCCCTGAACACATCCATCCATGAAGAAATTGATCATCGCCCTTGCCCTGCTTGCGGCACTCCCCGTACACGCGCAACCCACGGCCGCGGCGATCAAGCTGCAGGCCATGTTGTACCAGATCGACCACATGTACGTGGACAGCGTGGATGACAACAAGCTCGTGGACAAGGCGATCGTAAGCATGCTCGGAGAGTTGGACCCTCACAGCGTCTACATTCCCAAAGAGGACCTGGAAGAGGTGAACGAACCGTTGAAGGGCAACTTCGAAGGCGTGGGCATCCAGTTCAACATCGTGCGTGATACGATCTATGTGGTGGACGCCATCGCTGGAGGACCGAGTGAGCGCGTGGGCATCCGTGCAGGCGACCGCATCATCAAAGTGGACAGCGAGAATGTAGCCGGTACCGGCGTGAAGAATTCCGATGTGATCCGGCTGTTGCGCGGAAATAAGGGCACCTTGGTGAATGTCTCGATCGTGCGACCAGGTGAAAAAGCGCCGTTGGACTTCACCATCACCCGGGATAAGATCCCCATCTACAGCGTGGATGCCGCCTACATGGCCGCGCCTGGTGTGGGCTACATCAAGATCAGCCGCTTCGGCGCCACCACTCCGGAAGAATTCGAAGCGAAGGTGGACCTGCTGAAGAAACAGGGAATGAAGAACCTGATACTCGACCTGCAAGGCAATGGCGGAGGATACTTGCGCTCCGCGATCGAGATCGCTGACCAATTCCTCAATGACAAGCAACTGATCGTCTACACGCAGGGCCGCAATTCCCCGCGAGATGACACGTACGCCACCGACCAAGGCGACTTCCAAAAGGGGAAGCTGGTGGTGATGGTGGACGAAGGCAGCGCATCGGCGAGCGAGATCGTCACGGGCGCTATACAGGATTGGGACCGTGGTCTGGTCGTAGGCCGCCGTTCGTTCGGGAAAGGCCTCGTGCAACGCCCGGTCACATTGCCGGATGGTTCCGCGGTACGTCTGACCGTTGCTCGCTACTATACGCCATCAGGCCGTTGCATCCAGAAGTCTTACGCCGATGGGATCGATGCCTACATGCATGAGGGCTATGATCGCCTACGCGAGGGCGAACTTACCAACGCCGACAGCATCCATGTGCAGGATACAGTGAAGTTCTATACCAACAATCATCGCGTGGTTTATGCAGGTGGCGGCATCACACCGGACGTCTTCGTGCCCATCGACACTACGTTGAGTTCCGCCTATTTCGGGCAGCTCGTCCGCAAGGGGATCACTAACACCATGGCCATCAACTATACCGACACCCATCGCGATGATCTGAAGCAACAGTATAAGGACGCTGAGGAATTCAACACCAAATTCAAGGTAGGTGAAAGTCTCACGGGAGACCTGGTCGCGCTGGCCCAGAAGCAAGGCATTGAGCCGGACAGCACGGGCTTGGCCCATTCAAAGCCCTTGATCGACCTGCGCTTGAAGGCGCTTATCGCGCGTGATGTGTGGGGCACATCGGCCTATTGGCAGATCATCAATGCCGACAATCCGGTCGATCAGAGCTTCAAAGTGGCGTTGAAAGTGATCGGCGACGATGCCCTGCTACGCGCGAAATTGGCGGAGAAATAACAGGGACGCACGATCGCCAATAGAGCCAGGACATGTCAACCCGTGCAGGAAGACAGAATGTGAGGTTCGCGGTACTTGCTGCGGCAACGGTGGTATTGGCCGCATTGGCCATCGCCTATTACCTGTTGGCGGTGCGTCAGCCTGCGCCGGCGGTGACGACACCCGGAAAGCCCGGTGTTTTCAAGGAGGCTACGGACGGGAGCTTCCAACCTTTCGGCCCCCCCCCGGTGCAGCCCCCGAAGGACTTTACCGGTCCGCTGACCAGCATCAGCTTTCAATCCCAACAGCATGACTTCGGCGCCGTGGCACAGAACAGCGTCAACGACTATGCCTTCGAATTCACCAACACGGGCCAACATCCCTTGGTGATCACCTCAGCCATTGGCAGTTGCGGATGCACAGCACCGGAATATCCCAAACAGCCCATACCACCTGGCGGCACAGGAGAGATAACGGTGGTGTACAAGCCCGGCACACAAGAAGGCCATCAGTCGAAGACCATCAGTGTGCAATCCAACACCGATCCTTCGCCGATTGTCCTGCGCATCAATGCGGAGGTACAGAAGCCACAGTGATCAGTTAAGGCATCGAATGGCTTTGTCCTGATATGGATCCCAGATGGGCGGAGATCAGGCCTTCGCTGGAATGCCTGCTTCCGACCGCTCGTGTAGCGCGCGGATGTGTTCCAGGTCAAGCTGCTACTCCTCTGACCACACCCTTCCGTTCCACTATCTAGGCAACCAAGGCGTCGATCGCCTTGGCCAGCTTTCTGTCCTTTGCCGTGATCACATCGCCGGCATCGTGCGTGCTGAGGGTGATGTCAACCGTGTTGTATACGTTCCTCCAATCGGGATGATGGTCCATCTTCTCCGCGATCAACGCGATGCGTGTCATGAAGGCAAAGGCCTCGCTGAAGTCTGCGAAGGTGAATTTCCGATGAAGCTTCTTGTCCTTTTCGTTCCACATCCTCGTTCCATTTGAGTGAGCACTACTGGCGATCCCTTGTTCAACTCCCCAGACAGGTATTCGGTTCGAATGGCCATGTCCGGGGCATGTGTGGATCATGTCGTTCATCGATGACATGATACCATTCATCAGTGGTTCGATGGAACCAAGCGATCTCGTTCACGTAAGACTTCCCTACCGCGAGAAGCCTCGTTACCGCAAACGCGGTGGATCGCACGTGCCAGTATCGTTATGCCAATCGGCAAAGATCACCGCAACTCCGCGCCACCCATGTTTTCATGGGTTCCACGCTTGCGCTCGCGCTGGGCCCTTGTGACGATCTTTCTGTCAATACTTTTCTTGGGTCCGAAAGAGGCTTCCGCGCAAACACCGGATGGCTGGACATGGTCCGCAACGTTGGCAAGCAATCGGACCGAATTCGCCACGGCGGTGGCAGCGGACAGCTCGCATAGTGCGATCTACACCTCCGGTTATGTGGAGAAGGGATTTTCCGGAATCCTTGGTGGACTCTGGGGGTTGCTTTTCGGTGCCAACACGCAAAGCGATGGTTACCTGGTAAAGCAGACCCTTGATGGCACGATCCAATGGCAGATTGTTCTGGGCGGAGCTGGTGATGATGCTTGCACCGGTGTTTGCGTGGACGCTGTCGGCAATGTATACGTGACCGGCTACTTCTCCGGAAGCAATGCCTCGTTCACGGGAGCCAGCGGATCGAACCAGAACATGTCCTCTGCCGGTGGTAGGGACATTTTCGTAGTGTGCTACAACGCCAGCGGCGCATTGCAATGGAAGATCAAGGCGGGCGCTGCCGCTGATGACCAAGGCAACAGCATCCAACAGGCCAATGGAAAACTATTCTTGGGTGGCACCTTCAACGGCGCGCCCACTATCGCCGGCTTGGCGACTTCCGCATCTGCGATCGTCGTGAATAACCGCGTTCACGGCTTCATCGCGGCGATGCAGACAAGCAATGGCAGTGGCATCTGGAGGGTGGATGGCGCGAACAGCAACAACAGCGCTATCAACACGGTGGCCACGGATGGATCCTCGGTCTATTCCATCGGTGTGCACAAAGGCACTTCTTACACCTTCCAGAACAGCTCCGGTTCCTTGAACTCGAATCTGGCCACCATCGGCGGCAACCTCAGTGGGGACATCTTGGCCTTGGGCGCCGATGGCAGTTTCAAATGGGTACAAGCCGTTGCCAATCCTGGAAGTGACCAGATCAATGCCTTGGGTGTGGCGGCCTCGGCGACCGCGGTGTATATCTCCGGAAGCAGCCACAACAATTCCGTATTCCCAAGCAATGTGACGGTGGCCGGGGCTGGGAACCCGCACGACTATGGATACCTCGCACGCCTGGACAAAAACAGCGGATCGACCGTTTGGGTCCGCACCTATACCGGCTCCACGTATCACGCCCAAGTCGGTAGGACACTGACCACGGATAGCCATGGGGACGTGCTCCTATCGGGTACGTATGAGAGCAGTCTCACGTTACCGGACGGCTCGCAGCTCAACGGCTCCAATGATCTTCAAGTTTTCGTGTCCACGTTCAGCAGCAGCGGTATCCTGAAATGGGCCCTGACACCATCGGGCCAAATGGATGATATGCCTTACGGTATTTCGGTGGATGGATCCGGTGGCGTCTACGTTGCAGGCAGCTACGAAAAGGACATCACGTTCAATGTAGCCTATTCGGACCACCCTTCTCAAAATCTCTTTGTCGCCAAACTGCACGACCTGGATTTCGACGTCGCTGCATTCCGTGACCCTTCGGAATTCAACGCTCCTCATTCGATGTGTGAAACCGACGCAGCGGTCGCACTTGTGGGCTGGCTGGTGCCTGAAAAGATGGGAACGGGCAAGTCGGTCTTTTCATCATCCGGGGTGGTCGGCCCGGATGGCGCATTGGGTCTGTATCCAGGAGGAGTGACGCTATTCGATAATGCGAACGATCAGGTCGTGATCGATCTGGGTGACGCGATCCCGGCCGGAGAAGCGGTGATCCTGCGCTGGAATAGCATAGGGGGAACGGCGGTCATGGATATCCAAGGCTCCTTGCTCGGCGCATCGGGCTTCACGGACTTCGGCAACAAGACAACGACCTCCACATCGCTGACGCTCACTTCAGTGACAGCCTTGGTGCCGATGCGGTTCATCAAGCTCAAGCGTGGTGGAAGCGTCAATTGCCAGGTGGATGGCGTGTTCTACAATTTCGGAAGCAATACGGATGGCACATGGAGCGGGAACGGGGTCAGTGGATCCACCTTCAACCCCGCGGGGCTCAGCGGCAATGTGAACATCACCTTCACGTCCTACGGCCATAGCACCACACATGCGGTCGCCGTCAGCCCGGTGCCCGTGGCTGGCAGTCTTGCCGGAGGCTATACCTGTCCCGGCACTTCCTTCACGGCAACGCTCCAAGGGCAAAGCGGAGGAAGTATCGCATGGCAGACCAGCACGAACGGCGGCGGCACCTGGATCGGGGTGGGATCCAATTCCCCCACCATCACCTTAGCGTCGGTCACGCTCACCACCTTGCTCAAAGCGACGGCATCCAGCCCTCCGTGCCCTGCATCGATCAGCAATACCGTGACGATCACGCCAGGCGATACCACCCCGCCGATCCTCGATCCCTGCCCTACGGACATCATTGTGAACGTGCACAATTCCAACAATTGCGGCGCGGCCGTGAGCTATGTGGCACCACTTGCGCACAACAGTTGCGGCGCGGGTCTTACTGTGACGCGCACCAGCGGCCTTGCTGCCGGAAGCACCTTCCCTTTCGGCACAACCATCGTGACTCATTCCACCTCGCAGGCCACGCACACGGCGACATGCTCCTTCAACGTGACGGTGAATGACCTGGCACCGCCGACATACTCCGTCGCCGCCACACCAACGCTTTACCTCGGTACAAACGGGCAGGTGGCGATACCTGATCTCTATCCGCTGTTGAGCGGTGTCACGGATTGCTCCGGTGTCGGCACGCATTCTCAAAGCCCCGCAGAAGGCACTTCGGTGAGCGGCGACATCGAGGTCACGTTGCATGTTTGGGACCTGCTGAACAACGACACCTCGATCATCTTCGTTTTGCCGGTGGTGGACACCATCCCGCCAACGATCGCCTGTGCTACCGTTGCCCCGATCGATATGGTGTTGGGCCAATGCGGCGTGAACGTCGTGATCCCGCAACCGACCCACGCGGACAACACAGGCTGGACCTCGTTGGACAGCGCAGGCAGCATCTTTTCCGGCTCGCTCTTCCCCGTGGGTACGCACACCGTGACCTATACTGTGACGGATCCCTCCGGCCTCACTGCCAGTTGCATTAGCACCGTGGTGATCACGGTCGCAGCGGTCCCTGCCTTGACCTATCCTTCCGGCGTCATCTGCCAGACCTCTGCAGCGGTGCTTCCATCGAGTACGCATCCAGCAGGTGGACAATTTCAAGCCACACCCAGCGGGCTGGCGCTGAACAGCACCACCGGAGCGATCGATCCGCAATCCAGCTCGGCCGGCACATACCAAGTGACACTGCTCTATGCCGGACCTTGCCCCGTGAGCACGAGTGCCACCATTGTGATCGAAGCGCCGGTACACGCCGGTACGAACGCGTCGCTGATCCTGTGCTCCACCAATGCCTCGGTCACACTGTTCCCGTTGCTCGGATCGAACGCTGATGCTGGCGGCGCATGGACGCATGGTGGAGCAGCGGCGAACAACATCTTGAACCCTGCTGTAGATCCTTCCGGCACCTACATCTATACCGTGACCGGTGGACCGGCCTGCGGCAATGCATCCGCCAACGTGGCCGTGACGGTGCATACAACGCCTTCCCCGGCATGGACCGTTCCGCCCTCGATCTGCAGCACCTCCTCGGCGATCAACATGAACAGCACCATCACCGGGACAACCGGTGGTGTCTGGTCCGGAACCGGCATTTCCGGCTATTCCTTCGATCCCGCATTGGTCAGCGGATCGGGCAACACCAATACCTACACGGTGAATTATACCATCACCGTCAGCGGATGCACGGCTTCTCAGACCGGAGGCGTCACTGTGGTCACCAAGCCGGTACCTATAGCAGGTGGCTTTACCACTGACATCATCTGCCCCGGCAGCTCGTTCTCGGCAACATTGACTGGAGATCTCGGAGGGGTCGTCACGTGGAAGAAGAGCACCAACGGCGGAAGCTCTTGGGCAACGACCGGATCGAATTCCACCTCGATCACCTTGCCAGCGGTAACGCTGACCACCTTGTTGAAAGCGAATGTTACAAGTACCCCGTGCACTGCGGCGGTGAGCAACATCATTACGATCACGCCCGGGGATACGACCCCGCCGATCCTCGACCCCTGCCCGATCGACATCACCGTGGACGTGCAGAACTCCAACAACTGCGGCGCAGTGATCACCTATACCGCACCACTCGCGAATAACAGTTGCTCACAGCCCCTAACGGTGACGCGCACCAACGGCTTGGCCTCCGGAAGCACCTTCCCCTTCGGCACCACCACGGTCACGCATTCCACCACCCAAGCCACACACACGGTCACCTGTTCCTTCAACGTGACGGTGAACGACATGGCACCGCCAACATTCACGGTCGCCGCTGCACCCACGCTTTACCTGAATGCCTACGGCCAAGCCGCGATCCCGGACCTATACACCCTGTTGAGCGGCGTAACCGATTGTTCCGGAGTTGGTGTGCATTCCCAAATTCCCGCGATAGGAACGTTGATCACCAGTGGCACCGCGGTCACACTGCATGTCGCGGACGTGCTGAACAACGACACCTCGATCATCTTCACGTTACTCGTTGTGGATACGATCCCGCCGACGATAACCTGTGCGAACATCGCACCCGTTCAAATGGTGCTGGGACAATGCGGCGCCATGGTAGTGATCCCGCAACCGACCTATGGTGACAATACCGGCATTACCGCGTTGGACAGCGCTGGCAGCGTCTATTCCGGCTCGCTCTTCCCAGTTGGCACGCACACCGTGACCTACACCGTGACGGATCCCTCAGGACTCACGGCCAGTTGCACAAGCACCGTGGAGATCACCGTCGCGACAGTCCCTCCGCTGATCTATGCTTCCGACCTGATCTGCCAGAATTCCGCGGCGGTCGTTCCGGTCAATATTCCTCCCGCCGGTGGCGCCTACCACTCCGACCTGGTCGGGCTGGCGCTGGACAACATCACGGGAACGATCGATCCATCCGCCAGTGCCCCGGGAACTTACCAGATCACACTCCTTTATGATGGGCCTTGCGCGGTAGTGGACAGCACCTCCATCACCATCGAGACTCCTGTAAATGCCGGTATGGATGCGGCACTCACCGTTTGCTCCACGGATGACTCCCTCCTACTGTTCTCCTTGCTCGGCCCCAATGCGAATGACGGCGGGACGTGGGCCTTCGAAAGCGCGCCTGCGGAAAGCATTTTCCATCCCGTAACAGATCCGTCAGGCACATACACGTACATGGTCATCGGCGGTCCGGCCTGCGGAAATGAAGAGTCCAGCGTTACCATGACGGTGAACCTCACGCCTTCCGCGGCATGGACCAGCCCCGCTCCGATATGTAGTGTCTCCTCCCCGATCGACTTGGGCAACAGCATCAGTGGTGCAGCCGGTGGAACGTGGTCGGGCACCGGAGTAGAACCTGGCAGCAATGCCTTTGATCCTTCGTTGATCGTCGCGCAAGGCACCAGCAACACCTATTCGCTGACGTATACCGTGACAGTGAATGGCTGCACGGCATCACAGGACGGCGGTGTAACCGTTGTCACCAGTCCGGTCGCTGTTGCGGGCGCGGATGCATCGGTCTGTGCGCTGGACCATCAAATGGCTGCGGGGCTTTCCCTCGGAACAGGCGTTTGGACCTTACCTGCCGGGATCACCGTGACCGATCCAATGGACCCCAATGCCACAGCACAAGCGAGCGCTCCAGGCGCATATGCACTGCTTTGGACCGCTACCAACGGGCAATGCAGCGATGTGGACACCGTGCTGCTCACCTACGACCTTCCCGCAGAGATCTCCACATTCGGCGCAGGTCCGGACCAAGAACAGAACATCATCCAAGCCGTGCAATTGCAGGGCGTGGCGGATGGTGCTACAGAGGTCCACTGGTCCTTCCTTATCGGTTCCGGGCACATACTTCAACCGGGCCAGGCCGCGACCGAAGTTCATGACCTGACCATCGGCACAAATGCGTTGGTGCTGAGTGCGCGGGTCGGTGTGTGCCCCTTTGAAACGGACACCGTGATCATCACCATTCACGACCTCTTCATCCCATCCGGATTCTCCCCCAACGGTGATGGCGTGAACGACACCTTCTTCGTAACAGGGCTGGATGTGCTAACGAACAACGAGCTCACCGTCTTCGATCGCTGGGGCCAGCAGGTCTATCACATGAAAGGCTATGCAAACGACTGGAAGGGACAAGGTGTGAATGGCAAAGACCTCAACGAAGGCACCTACTTCTACGTCCTCAACTTCCCCGGTGGGCACGACTACCACGGAACGATCATCATCAAGCGATGAAGGCAACACGCTCCCTGCTCTCCGCCCTCGGGCTGTTGTTGGCATCGCTCCTGCACGCGCAACATACGCCGCTCACCACGCAGTATTTGTTCAACGGGCTGTTGATCAACCCCGCTTATGCCGGCAGTCATGAAGCACTCACGGCCATCCTCACATACCGCCAGCAATGGGTGGGATTCGATGGCGCGCCGGTCACGCAGGTCCTTAGCGTGCATTCACCGCTCAATGGCAAGCATATCGCACTTGGCCTCACCGTGTACAACGACCGTATCGGCGTGACCCATGAGACCGGCGTCATGACGGACTACGCCTATCGCATGCCCCTGGGCGCGGGCAAGCTGTCCATGGGCCTCGGCCTTGGCTTGAAGATGATACAAGCGGATTGGACACAGGTGCGCACCACCACTCCTGGCGATGTTGAATTCGCGGCCGATACCCGTGGCGGGATGCGACCGGATTTCAGCGCCGGAGCCTACTACAGCGACAAGCGCTTCTTCCTCGGCCTTTCCCTCCCCTTCATCCTCAGCCAGCATTTCGATGCGAACACGGAGAAGGTGATCGTAACGAACGACCCAGGCCAGTATCAACCCATGCTCACCGGAGGGATGTTGTTGAAGGTGGACCGCAACTTGAAATTGAAGCCATCCGTACTGTTGCGAAAAGCCGGAGGCGAGCCGATCCAGTCGGACCTGAACATGAACGTGATCTGGAAGGACTGCTTTTGGCTCGGGGCGAGCTACCGCACGAATGATGCGGTCTGCTTCTCGCTGGAAGTGCTGCCCACGCCGCAGTTCCGGATCGGCTATTCGTACGACCTCGGCATCAGCGCACTGAACCCCTATCACGGTGGATCACATGAGGTGATGCTGCAGTATGAGTTCGGCTATCGCATCAAGGCCAAAGACCCGCGCTACTTCTGATGAGGGGCCGTGGCATACTCGTCCTCTTCAACGCACTCATCGCCGCGCACGGTATGGGCCAAGTGGTCTATACCGTGGAGCCCTTGAATATCCGGCCCGCAGCAACGGACTTCGCGCCAGTGCTGGTGGACAGTTCCTTGGTGTTCGCTTCGATACGCTCTCGTGCGCAGGCCATCTCCTACACCGACGCCGGAACGCACAAACCACTGGCCGACCTCTATCGCGTCGCACTGCACAATGGCAAGCCTGGCCATCCGCAACTGATGGACGGCACGCTCTGCACCAAGTTCAACGACGGGCCTGCTGCCTTCACGCCCAGCGGTGATACCATCTGTTTCACGCGCAACGGTAGTGCGAAGAGCGGAGGCGCGGACGTCCTCTCGCTCTTCTTCGCCACACGCAGCGGCAAGGACTGGTCAGAGGCGGTGCCCTTCGCCTATAACGGCAGCGACTTCTCAACGATGTCCGCCTGTTTCAGTACCGATGGACAACGACTCTACTTCGCCTCGGACCGACCCGGTGGTCAAGGCGGCATGGACCTTTACGTCTGCCGGAAGTCAGACGGAGGATGGAGCTCCCCATTGAATTTGGGGCGCACCATGAACAGCGCGGCCAATGAGGTCTATCCCTACATACAGCGCGATGGAAAGCTGTACTTCGCTTCCGACCGAGCCGGCGGGATGGGCGAATTGGACATCTATTCCAGTGCCTTCGCCTACGGTGAGTTCGACCCGCCAACAGCTTTACCCGCACCGGTGAATTCAACCGGCAACGACCTCGGCTGGTCTGCATTGCCGGATGGCATGTCGGGCTACTTCAGTTCCGATCGCGGCGGCACGGACCAGATCTTCCTCTTCCAAGCAAAGCCGGAATTGTTCCGCGATTGCAAGGAGCAGGAACGCAACAGCTATTGCTTCCACTTCGAGGACGCGGGCACCACAAAGGCGGACACCCTGCCTCTGCGCTACGTCTGGGACTTCGGCGACAGCACTACGCTGGCGGCGATCAGCACGGACCACTGCTATACAATGCCAGGGACCTACACCGTGAAACTGAACTTGATGGACACGCTGAGCCAAAGCGTGTATTTCAATCAGGTCACCTATGACCTCAGCGTCACTGATCTGGAGCAGGCGAATATCGACGCCTTGGACAGCGCGGGCACAGGCCAAGCGATAGTATTCGACACCACTCACACCAACCTCCCCGGTTTCGCTGCGCTGGAAGCTCATTGGGACTTCGGCGATAGCGCCGATGCCATTGGAGGAAGTACCGAGCACGCTTATGCGCAGGCCGGGGTCTATGCTGTGAAACTCGATCTCATCGGCGGACCGGACGGCAAGGGCGGATACATGCACCATTGCGCGACACGCAAGATGAAGGTTATCGAAGGGATCAACGTGGGCATGAACGACGAAGGGATAGCGAGCGCAAGTCCGTATCACTTCGAGTATAAGGAACTCCCATCCGACGCCTTCAACCTGTCGGAGACGGACGACAAGGACGTGAGCTTTACAGTGGAATTGTTCTCCTCCTCCGCGCGCATCGACCTGAACGATCCGCGCTTCCTACGCATCCGGCTGGACTATCCGGTCGTGGAGCGCTTCGTGCCTTCCCTACGGCTCTATACCTATTCCATCGCCACCGGCACTACCCCGCAAGCGGTTTACAGGGCCTTTGCCACCGCGCGTTCCGAAGGCTTCGCCGCAAGCATCGTCAAGCGCATGCCGAAGGACAAGCCGATCGATATGGACCAGATCGACAAGCTGCCTCTGGATAAGCTGAACAATGCCATGGTGCGGATCTCCACCGTGCGCTTCCGATCCGGCGAGCGTTCATTCGACCCCTCCTTCAACAGCATACTGGACCAGTTGATAGCCGTGTTGATGAAATATCCGCAACTGGAACTGGTCATCGAGGCGCACACGGACGATGTGGGAACCGATGAGTCGAACATGACCCTTTCCCAAGGTCGCGCGGAAGCCGTTACGGAATACCTCACCGAACACGGTATCCCTGCGGATCGGTTACGACCGCTCGGCTTCGGGGAGGATCGACCGATAGCCACCAATACAACCGCCGCTGGTCGCGAACAGAACCGCCGTGTGGAATTCCGGCTGAACGTGCCACAAACGGCCAATACCGCTCACCCGTGATGCGGATAAGCCTTCTTCTGCCGGCGCTGCTGGCGATACCGCTCCTGGGCCGCGCGCAGCCGGTGCCCGCCGCTGATGAGAACATTCCTTACCTCGTCACCTTTGGCGCGAACAGCCTTACTTCCTGGGGCGACGACGACTTCTGCCAGACCTTCTTCTTCGTGGTGCCGAAGACCACGCGCGTGCCCATCTACATCCGCGTCTAT
>JBEPUG010000080.1:0-15233 GCA_041691695.1 Flavobacteriales bacterium | reverse complement strand
GCTTTGTGATGTCTCCAAGGTCCACACCGGTTATGGCATCATGCCCCGGGTAACGCATTGCACGGATGACGAAAACTGGGGTAAGCCGGGTTCGAGCAAGAAGGTTTTCGTGGCGCCTTCCGCCACTCAAAAGGGCGGCTTCGCATCCGTGGACAACGTGCTGGAACGCGTGGAGAACGTCTATTGGAGGATAGAGGTGAACCAATTCCAAACGTAGATGCTGGGCTTCTCGAAGTTCGTAGGCATATGGAGGACCACGGAGCTGGGACCGGACAAGATCCAGGTGGACTACAGCTACACGCTGTATTCGGACGTCGCGCTGCTCCAGCCGTTGAACTGGCTCTTCGCGCATACGTTCTGGAAGACATACATCGGGCGCGTGGCGGAGAACGTGAAGCAAATGGCGATCAACGGGGAGCCGTATCGCTACGCATAGGAAAGCTCGTAAGCCCCATCCCGGCGCTCGCCCCCGGAGCCTCATCCGGGGTCGCGAGTGCCTCCTCATTCCGGCCTCCGCCATCCACGAGGCCTGACCCTTTGCTAAGATGAACTTCCCCTTCGATCTGATCGTTCAGTTGATCGATCAAGCCACGTGATCGATCAAGTGGATCGCTTAGGTGATCGATCAAGCCGCATTATCGATCAAGTGGATCACTTAGTTGATCGATCAAGCCACGCGATCGATCAAGTGGATCGCTCAGTTGATCGATCAAGCCACATTATTGATCAAGTGGATCGCTTAGTTGATCAAATAAGCCGCGTGATCGATCAATTGAGCGGCTTGATCGATCAAGAAGATCATTTTCTTAAAGAGAAAAATGGTTTTAGAAAAGCCCTGTGGTGGTCGCCGAAATGGGAAGTCGCAGGGCCCAAATGTTAAATATCACCTCCACCCCTGTTAGCAAACCCCTTGCTGGGCAAGTGCTGCAGAGCGAAATGGGGTTTTCAACATCAAATAGGCCCGAAAACCCGCAAGGGATCTTTTCGCCTTCCGCAGGACCCAGCTTCGGACCCTGTGGCACGGTGCTCCCATCCCGGCGCTCGCCTCCGGAGCCTCATCCGAGGTCGCGCGTGCCTCCTCCTTCCGGCCTCCGGCCATCCACTACTACTCGATCACGGTGCGGATCTTCTCGAAGAGCACGATCCCTTCTGCAGATCCCGCCTCGGAGCATGAGGAACAGGGCAGAGCCGACGGGCCGTTTCGCGGGTTCGCTGAGGAAGCTTCTAACCGCGCATATCACGCCGCAACGGTCGGCTTCACCTTCCGCTTCGCGCCTGCTCCCGCCTTGCCGGTTATGCGTTCCCGGTGGATGATGCCCCAATCGCGCATGGCGGCGATCACCGGTTGCAGGGTGCGGCCATAGTCGGTCAGTTCGTATTCAACCGTTACCGGGATGGTCGGCTGCACCGTGCGTGACACGAGGTGGTTCTGTTCCAAGTGCCGCAGTTCCTTACTCAGCATCTTCGGTGTGATAGCGCCGATCTCGTGAACCATTTCCATGAAGCGGGTACGGCCTCGGATGGTGAGCACCATCAGGATGAGGATCTTCCATTTGCCGGCGAGGAGCTCCAACGTGTCGCGTGTGGGCAGCAGTTCGGAAGTGCATTTGAAATGGTCGAGGAGGGGCGTGGTGCTTTTCATGGACTGACTGTGGACCGCGAAATTACTGTTGATATACCAAAGCATACCACTATCCTCGGGGATAGCCATATCCTATGTATAGCGCAAGGCCGGACCTTTGTATCCCCGGGACGCCGGTATTGACAGATCCTTTCAACACGAACAAAAAACAAGAACAATGACACACACACAGATCACGGGCGCTCCTGCGCTCCCCTTGCTCGCCTCTGCCCCCCTCAACACCAACTGGGACCTGGACGAGGCCCATGCGAAGCTCCGCTTCTCCATCACACACTTCGGCATCAGCGAGGTGGAAGGCACCTTCAACACCATCACCGCGAAGATCACCGCCACCGGGGAAGACCTCAGCGATGCCGTGGTGGAATTCACCGCCGACGCAACGTCCGTGGATACGCACAACCGGATGCGCGACGAGCACCTGCGCAACGCCGACTTCTTCGAAGTGGAGAAATACCCCAGCATCACCTACACGAGCACATCGTTCACCAAGGTGGGCGAAGGGAAGTACAAGGTGAAGGGCGACCTGACGATGAAGGGCGTGACCAATCCCGTGGAGCTGGATGCCTCCGTGCGCTACGCCACCAACCCGATGACCCAGAAGGAGATGGCCGGTTTCAAGGTGACCGGCATCGTGGACCGCACCCAGTTCAGCGTGGGAAGCGGGTTCGGTGGTGCGACCTTGAGCGACAATGTGGAATTCACCACGAACGCGGAGTTTGTGAAGCAGTGACCCCTGGCCCGCACGCGCATTTCGCCCGTGCGGGCTGATACAAGGGCCGGTGCATGGGGCTTACCCAGTTGTCCATTGTGAACCCCGATGCCGGCGCTCGCCCCCGGAGCCTCATCCGGGGTCGCGAGTGCCTCGTCATTCCAGCCTCAGGCAATCCACTACATCTCGATCACGGTGCGGACCTTCTCGAAGAGCACACTCCCTTCCGCAGATCCCGCCTTCGGAGCCTGAGGAACAGGGCATAGCCGCCGGTTCTGCGAGAGATCCCGCGGGAGTGGAAAAGGTGCTCACTCGCTACTGCTCGCCGCCGTCCTCATCTATCTCCTCCAGCGGCCCTCTCATCCCCCATTTATCCTTGTACCGGACCACCATGGCCGCTGTGGGCGAATCTTTGTTCAAGTACAGGAAGTCGAACTTCCCCTTCTTCAAGAGGCGCATGGTCTCTGGCGCAGTGATGGCGCGGAACAGGACCTCATATTCCGGCCCCGGGTCCCCGTCCAATCCTACCGGTATGGTGGTCAATGCGATAAAGCCGTTTGCCGGACCATCATCCACAAGCATGGCAGCCGGCAAGCCGGTCTTGCGGAACACCATTACATAGAGGATGGCGTTGCCGGTGAGGAGTTCCTGAACGATGGCAGTACCGTGCGCTGCGCTGGGCAACCAGCGGTAACGCTCCAGCATGGCCAGCAGCGGTGCGCTTTCCTCGCAGGTATAAAGCGCATCAGGTCCCACTTCGCCCGTGGGCCAAAACTCCTCCTCGGGGAGCGGTGTGCCAGCGTCCTCCTTGTTCTGCACGTCGTGGCTGTTCCCTGTTCCTGAAAAGAACGTCCTTACGCGCCCTGTGATCGACCTCTTGTTCATGTGTTCCGCATTGGTATGAATGGGTTCAGCCGCCAAGCGCCAAGGTATACCTGCGCAGGAACTCCACATCCCGGCGCTCGCGTGCTTTCCGAGTGCCTCGTCATTCCGGCCTCCGGCTATTCACGATACCAGTCCAAAGGATCATCGCAAGGTGCGACCAGCCTGGACCGGGCTTCCACTTCTTCCTGCGTGAACACGCGCCCCGCTTTGAAGTCCGCCTCTGAACGGGCGGTCAGGTCTTCATACCACTTCGGAAACGCCGTTGTCAGCGCCCGCACCAGCGGACAACCCCGCCCCGCCTGCCCGCGTCACCTACGCATCCCACCACATGCGCTTTCACCTTACCGCCCTGGCCGTTGTTCTGCCAGCCCTCCTTCCGCTGACCCTCACCGCCCAGACCAAAGGCATCCAGTGCAGCAGCACATCATCCGTTTCCCCCGCCATCCTTCAGGCCGCGCATGGATACGTCAGCGATAGGGGCGGCACGCGCTATGTGAAAATCAAGGTCATCATCACCGCCCCGAGCTTAGGGGGCACGGATGCAACCACGCCCAGCACCGTGCAGAGCGATATCGATGGGATGAACGCCCTCTATGCGCAGAACAACACCGACATCCAGTTCGAGCTGTGCGGCCCCGTGCAGGTGGTACACAACGACGACCTCTACACACCGTTCTACCTGGATCCCGCCGATATGGATCCGTATTTCGAGCCGGGCTATATCACGCTGATCTATTGTGCCGCGCTGCCCAACGGACTCACAGGATTCGCGATGGGCGACATCGTGTACCTGCGCGGCATCGGCAGTCCTCAGGCGGCCGCGCATGAAGTGGGCCATGTGCTCGGCCTGATGCACACGCACGACATTTCCTTCGGCGCCGAACTCGTGGACGGCAGCAACTGCACCACGGCCGGCGACTTCATCTGCGACACCCCGGCCGACCCCGACCTCGGGTTGCCCGGCATGATCGATCCCTCGGACTGCTCCTACATCGGCACCGTGGTGGATGCCAACGGCGACGCCTACCATCCCAGCACCAGCAACATCATGAGCTACGCGCCTTGCGTGCTCACCACATTCACGCCGGGACAGGTGCAAGTGATGCAGTACGTGCTGGACAATGTGAAGACATACCTGCACGCGAGCTACACGTCCATCGCGATCACGCCTTTTGATACGCATCAATGCCACAGCGCCGGGCCCATCACGCTTTCCGCCACACCCGGTCCGGGCAGCTTCGATGGTCCGCTGGTGAGCGGCACCACGTTGATCAATGCACCCAACACGCCGGGCGAGTATGCCGTCACCTACACGCCGGATGCGCCGCCGCTGGACAGCAGCACGTACATCGACCAGTGCTTCATACTGTATGATCAGTACGGCAACTACCACTACACCTACACGGTGATGGACAGCCTGGTGCAAACGGTGCAAGCCGGTGCCGATGGGCGGCTCACGCAGGTGGACTTCCTGCTGTACGATAGCCTGCCCACCACCTTCCACCTGCGCGTATACAGCGGCGATGGGCCGGGTGTGCTGCTGCACGAAAGCACGCTCTCCGTTCCCGCGATCGCGGATACCTCTTGGCTCTCGTTCCCCGTGACGGACCTGGTGCCCATCGACAACGACGCCATGTACACACTGGAACTCGTGGCGGACCATCCCTTCACGCAGGTCACCAGCTTCGGCGCCGGTTGGGCCTACTATGATTACGCCCGCGGCACCAGCAACGCCGGCGGATCCCGCGATGCCGCCTTCCGCACGTGGGTGCATGCGCTGCCGCCGTGCCAGAGCGCGATCCGCTACTACTCGCTCTATCAAGTGCCGCCGCATTACATGCTCGATCTTGCTGATGCCTACTGCGTGAGCGAGGCGGATAGCGTGTGGCTCATCGGCGACAACGGCATTTCGGCTGATGCCAGCATCTGGATCGACGGCGTGCAGACCAGCGGCTTCCTGCCCTCCTCTCTCGGTGAAGGCGCGCACACGTTGCAATACATCAACTCCGCGTTCGGTTGCACGGATACCACGGCCGCCGTCATCAACATAACCTCGGTAGCGCTCAGCATTCCTTCCCTCAACGCGCCGCTCTGCCTGAATGCTGCACCCTTCGTGCTTCAAGGCGATCCGCTCGGCGGCTACATCACTGTGGATGGCGTGCGCGACAGCTTGGTGAACGCTTCCGCCCTTGGCCTCGGGCCGCACATGGCGCGGTACTACTATGATGAAGTGCTGGACAGCGTCAGCTTCGTCGACCAGACCTCCGGCATCAACTCCGGCGCGCAGGGCACGGTCCCTCCGGCGGGCACTGCGCTCTGGCAATCCTTCACGCCGGCATTCAGCGGTAATCTGAAGCATCTCGTCGTCTCACTCTATGGCCTTGGGGGTCCATACAGCTACGCCGTGAAACTGGTGCACGGCACCGGACCCGATGGCAACGTGATCGGCACGGATACCATCACCACTGCCCCGGGCGGCGGCAACCCGGACATCCTTGGAAGCATCCATCCCGACGTGTTCCGCGATTCGATCTACACCTTCTGGATGCAGCGCATTGCCGATACGGTGAGCACCTCGGACATGATCTACTACCTAACGGATGGAACGCAGTATGCGCGCGGCAGTGGCCAGTTGGGAAGCACCGCCGGTATCGACATCTACTTCGTGGAAAGCGTTTCGCATACCTACGCCTGCGACGATTCCATCGCCGTGCCCTTCACGGTGGATGTCTGCACCGGTGTGCAGGAACCCGCAGGTGACGCGGTGCTCCTCGGCCCCAACCCTTTTACCGATGTGCTCACGTTGCGCTCGCCGACCGATCTGCGCTATGCGATCTACAACGCTGTGGGTGCCGAACTGCTCTCGGGCACAGCGCACGGTGGAGCGATCACCACGCTGCCCACAGCGCCGTTAGCGGCAGGGTTGTATACGGTGCGTTGCACGGCGTTGGATGGAACAGGTTCGCGGATGTTTGCGGTGGTGAAGGCGCAGTGAGGATGGGATCAGACAACCGCCCCGCCGTCGAAGCCTGGCTCGCCCGCGTGAAGCCTGAGTTGCAGCCGCTCGCGCGCCACATCGATGCGCTCATCCTGGAAGCGATGCCGGATGCAGTGTGCGCCATCAAGTGGAACGCGCCGTTCTATGGATTGAAGGGCCAAGGTTGGATCGCGAGCATCAACTCATTCAAGGCCCACGTGAAACTGCTGTTCTTCGATGGAAGCCAACTCAGTCCCGCGCTTCCCACCGGCAAAGGGAACAACGCGATCGACTTCCGCAGGGTGGAGGAGATCAACGAGAAGCAGGTGAAGGCTTGGCTGAAGCAGGCGAAGAAGCTGCCGGGCTGGTTGAAGGTGGAGTAGTGGACGGAACACGTGAAGCGACCGTCACAGCATGGGACCCCTATTCCGTTGCTTCTACTTTTAGGCATTCAGAAGAACAACTCTTGCTCTACAATGGACATGATCAAAACGCTGCCTTTCTGCTTGGTCCTTCTCTTCTGCTCCCCCAACGCATGGGCACAGGTCGGCACCTTGGATCCCAGCTTTGGTACCGGCGGTCTCGTCACCACCGATGTCGGCTCCGGCACGTATGACGATGCTTACGCAGTGCTTCTTCAGCCTGACGGCAAGATCATCGCGGCGGGCACCAGCGGTTACGAGGATGCACAGGATTTGGCCGTTGTGCGCTACATGCCTGACGGCACCCTGGACCCAGAATTCGGAACGGATGGAAAGACGACAGTCTCCGTGGCCTACGGAAACGACATCGCCACGTGCCTCGCTTTGCAGGCTGACGGCAAGATCATTGTTGGTGGCTATTCCTACCTCGTGGACATTTCCTTCGTCCTTACGCGCCTCAATGCGGATGGCACGCTGGACACCGGTTTCGGCGCTAATGGTTTGGTGAATACGGCGATCGACGGCAACACTTCCATCGGCAAGGGCCTGGCGGTGCAGGCCGACGGCAAGATCCTCTTCGCTGGTGGCGGCTTCGGGGGCTTCGCGTTGGTGCGCTACGACAGCGATGGCACACTCGATGCCAGCTTCGGAACCGACGGTCTTGCCCTATGTCCCTTCGCTGGCAGCAGCGCGCAGGCCAATGCCATCGCTGTACAGAGCGATGGGTTGATCGTTCTTGCGGGCTATGCATCCAGCAAGGGAGGCGATTCGATCGCTGTGGCGCGCTTCGATACGGCCGGTGTACTCGACCCCGCTTTCGGCACCGATGGAAAGGTGCAGGCCGCTTGGCCGGGTGGTAGCACGGGATCCGCGGTGGCCATAGCGGAGGACGGCGAGATCACCGTGGTAGGTGCCGCATCCAACTTGGCCGTGGTCGCCCGGTTCACTCCTGCCGGCGCGTTGGACCCGCTCTTCTATGGTACCGGCATCCGCCAATTGACGCTGACCGATGTCACCATGTCAAATGCTTACGCGGTGGCGGTGCAGTCCGATGGAAGGCCGATCATCGCCGGCGTCGTCAGCCACGCCACCAATGATTTCATGGTGACGCGCATGGAGAACAACGGGAACTACGATGAGACCTTCGGGCCGGAGGGCACGGTATCGACGGACTTCGCGAACAACCTGGATATTGGCCGTGCCATCGCGGTGCAGCCGGATGGATCGATCATCGTAGCGGGTACCACGAACGGCGTTTCGCAGGACCGCAACTTCGCCTTGGCGCGCTACATCGGCGACGTGAGCACGGGCGTGGCCGCAGTGGAACCTAACTCCGCTGCCCCGATCGTTTGGCCCGACCCCATCTCCAACACATCCCGCGTGGACTTTACACTCGCCACTGCTGACAAGGTTTCCATCGACCTGCTCGACGCCAGCGGCCGGATGGTGCGGCAAATGGGCCATGCGGAGCAATTCTCCGCAGGACATCAGTCGGTTGAATTGCACATCGATGCAGCGGTTCCGTCAGGAGCCTATGTCCTTCGCATCCGCGGCTCGGCCACGCTGCTGCATGTGAATGTGCTGAAGTAAGGGTGTCGCGGGTTGAAGTGGCAGGAGCCATTCGCATTACCCTTTTCGGTCGGAGAGGTTCGCATTGTCCCGCGCGTGATCTGGGTATTAGCTTTCCCGACCTCCATTCCACCTCCTTTTGGAAATACTCCTCTCCTGCGTCCTCCTCGTCCTAGTGATCATCTTGATGAGCCGGGTCACGGGGTTGTCCCGTGATCTTCTATCACTGCGCAAGGAATTGGCCGAGCTGTTGCGCGCACGGTCGAAGGCCGGAACCCATGAACAGGTTTCTTCAGTCTTACCGCCTGTGGTGCTCCCTTCCGAGATCACACCGGTTGCGCCTGTCGCTCCGATCATACAAGAAGTGCATGTGCCTCCTGTTGAGTCGCGCACTCCGAAGCCGCGAGAGGAACCGGTGCACGCCGAAGCAGAGCCAAGGGTTCCCGAGACCGCATCAGCAGCGATGCGCCAACCACAACTACGCGCAGTAACACCGCCTGTGCCGCCGCGACCAAAGCTTCCTTCCTTCTTCGAGCGCCATCCGGACCTGGAGAAATTCATCGGCGAAAATCTGATCAACAAGATCGGCATCACGGTGCTGGTGATCGGCATCGGGCTGCTGCTGCAATACGCGATCGGGCAGGGGCTGATCAGTGAGACGGGCCGCACGCTGATCGGCCTTGCCGCGGGCGGGCTGCTGGTCTTCTTCGCGCATCGTTCGCGCAGCGGCTTCCGCGCATTCAGCTCGGTGCTGGTGGCCGGCGGCATCACGGTATTCTACTTCACCATCGCCATCGCCTTCCATCAGTACCACTTGATCGGACAGACGGCGGCCTTCGCCATCATGGTGGTGATCACGGCGCTCGCCGTCGCACTCACCTTGGCCTACGACCGTAAGGAACTCGCGGTTATCTCCTTGCTGGGCGGCTTCGCGACGCCCTTCCTCGTGAGCACCGGCGATGGCAACTTCCACGTGCTCTTCACCTACCTCTTGATCCTTGACATCGGCATGCTGGTGCTGGCGAATTTCAAGAAGTGGCACATCATCAACATCATCTCCTTCGCACTCACCGTGCTGCTCTTCGGTCTCTGGGCGGGTGGAGTTTACACAGACATCGAGCCTCGCCCTTCGTTGGTGGCGTTCGTATTCGCCACGGCTTTCTTCCTCGTGTTCTTCTTGATGAACTTGCGCTACAACCTGCGGCACAAGCAGACTTTCAGCGCGTTGGACCATTCGCTGTTGCTGGTGAATACAGCCGCCTATTTTGCCGTGGGCCTCTTCCTGTTGAGCGATCTTACTGTGAAACTCACCGGCCTTTTCACTGTTGTCTTAGGCCTGTTCTACCTGCTCTTCGCACTCTACTTCCACCGTCGCCAAGGCATCCCGGAACCACTGAAGCTGCTGCTGATCGGGCTGGTGCTCACCTTCGTCAGTCTTGCTGCGCCGATCCAGTTGGAAGGCAGCCACATCACGTTGTTCTGGGCGGCGGAAGCCGTGCTGCTTCTCTGGTTCTCGCAGCGCACTAGCCTGCGCTTGGTAGAACGCGCCAGCGTTTTAGTAACGGTCTTGATGGTGATCAGCCTGGCGATGGACCTATTCCAGAACTATGGATCCTTTCAATCGGAACTACTTCGCCCAGTGCTGAACAAGGCATGGATCACGGGCATGGTCGCGGTGATCTCCTTGGGCGCCACGACCTGGCTTCTGCGACGCGGCGATCTCAGCATCACGCTCCTCCCGAAACTATCACGTCGCCTGTGGCAGCGTTGCACGTTGGTGGCCGGCATCGTGTTGTTGTATCTGGTCAACTTCATGGAACTCCGCTACCAACTCGGGCGTCTGTTCAACCCTTCCGTCACAGAGATGGCTGAGATGGTATTTACGCTGACTTTCGCGCTGGCGCTGGACTTGGCGACGCGGAAAACCATCAAGCCATTCCGCTTGGCAGTGGGCGTAGTCATGGCGATCTGCGGCTTCGTCTACATCACCGGTTTCCATGTGAGCAGTGACGCGGCCCTGTGGGAATGGCAACATCAGAACGACGGCGCGGGATACCTCTGGTTCCACTACATCGCCTTCGCACTGATGATCGTTGTCACCGTGCGGATAGCGATGCTTTCGCGCGTGTTGATCGACCGCAGCACTCCAGTTTGGACCATCTATCTCTGGACCATGGCGGTATTCCTCGTGGTCGTGGCCAGTCAGGAATTGGACCTTGCGATGCTGCTGGCTTCTCCCGCACAGGACCTCTCCGCGGCGCGGCGCGTGGGCTATCCGATCCTTTGGGGCATCGGCTCCTTCCTCTTCATGTGGTACGGCATGCGGCAGCGCTTGCGGATGATGCGCATCATCGCGCTCAGCCTCTTCGGCCTCACCTTGGTGAAGCTCTTCCTCTTCGACCTCGGCGCGCTGAGCCAAGGTGGCCGCGTGGCCGCGTTCATCATCCTCGGTGCGTTGCTCCTCTTGATCTCCTTCATGTATCAGAAACTCAAGGTGCTGCTCAAGGAAGATGCGCCGATCAATACCGATGAGGATGTTCCGACAACGTGATCTGCTGATCGCCGCGTTACTGATCGCGCAAACAGCGATCGCGCAAACGCCGACGTGGACCGCGCCGCTTCCTGCGGTCACACAGTCCGGGATCCACGCGGTGATGCTCGGTCCGGAATGGATGGGCCTTTCGCGCAGCGATCTCGGCGACATCCGCTTGCTGGACAGCGCGGGAGTCGAGGTGCCCTACCTACTTCGCGAACAGGCCTTGACGCATGCTTCCGCTTTCGAAGCTTATCCCCTGCTGCGCAATGAAGTGCTGCCCAAGTCCACGGTGATCGAGTTGGAGCGCCCGAAGGACCAGCAGATACAGGACCTGGAGATCTGGGTGCGTCCTGCGGATGTCTACAAGCCCGTGCGCATCACCGGAAGCGACGACCGCGCGCATTGGTACATGGTGAAAGATGAGCAGGTGGTGGCCCAGGGTGCGCGCGGCGATCCCCCGCATCAGGTGCTGTCCATCAACGTGCCGCGCAGCGACTATCGCTACTACCGCATCACGCTGAACGATTCATTGACACCGCCGATGCGCGTGTTGGGCGTGGGTCGTTTCGCGGACAAAGCACCGGTGCGCCGCTTCGCGCCGAGCGTTCCCTTGCTGTTCACGCAGAGCGATACGGCGCGCACCACCGTTGTGCATGTGGCTTCTGCGCATCCACTCGCGATCGATCGACTGCGCTACGCCGTTTCCGATACCATCGCCTTCCATCGCACAGGCGAGTTGCGCGCATGGTACAGCCGCGTAACGCAGGAAGGGCGCCGCAACCGCACTGTGCGCTACGCGGAGACCATCGCCACCTTCACCATCGCCTCGGACCTGGCCCCGGTGATCGACCTCCCCACCACGCGCGCCGACACCTTCGATCTGGTGATCCAGAACGGCGACGATCGGCCGCTTCATTTCACGAAGTTGGAGGCCTTGTCTGCGGAGCACCTGCTGGTAGCGAAGCTGGACCAAGGCATGAACTATCACCTTGTCACAGGCGATGCGGAACGCTTCGCGCCACAATACGACATCGCGCATTTCGCGAAGGAATTGGAAGCGCCGTTGGATACGCTCTCACTCGGCGCGCCCGAGGCCCTTCCCGCAAAAGTGACCACAGCGCCAGGCTTCGATCCCTCGAAGTGGTGGGTCTGGGCGGCGATCATCGTGCTGATGGCGGGGATGGGATTGATGGCCGTCCGTATGCTGAGGAAGGAGGAGTAGCGGCGGTCGTCCATTGCTTCGACCTTGACGATGTATAGGCAACTAGCGCATTGCCTTAAACCCCTACGATGATCAGGTTCCTCCGCGCCTTGATACCGTCCAAAAGTGTTCAGGTTCACTCCTTCACAAAGTGGCAATTCGCTATCCGGTCACCGGCCTGCATGCGGACCACATAGGCTCCTTGTGGCAATGCGGAAACGTCCACGGTATGCCGTCCAGCATTGAAGCGGCTGGGCTGAAGAACGGTCCGGCCCATGGCGTCCAGCACTTCAAGGTCCACAACTCCTGTGAATGCAGAGAGGTCCAATGTCAGATGGTCCTTCGCCGGGTTGGGGAAAGCGGTCAGTTGGGCGGTCGGCGGTGTTTCGCTCACCCCCGTGCTGATATCCTGCCAGCGGGTAAGGAACACCTGGTAGCCTTGTGCCGGAAATTCCTGACCGGCGAGGTGTAGGGTATCGTACGTGTAGCCGAGCATGTAGAGCACATCGTTGCCGAAGGTGGCCAGACCCTGCACGCCTTGGATGAAGTTGTTCCCTTCACCGACGACCATGCGCTGCGTTTGTCCTTCAGCATCCACACTGCGGAAGTACAACTGTGTGGCCGGGAGCTCCACATTGGTCTCCACCTCATTGCCCCAATCGACATTGCCCCGCGTAAAGCCGTCCTGCCAAACACCCCCGTCGGCACTGCGCACCAGCTCGCGCCCGGATCCGCGTCCGGCATCACCGATCGTCATCCCCGATGTCGGCGTGGTCAGCCAAGTGATCGTGCCGGCCGTGTCCATCTTCACGAGATACTGCCCATACACCCACTCCAGCCCATTGACCGTGAAAGGCCCGACATCCTCCGGAATGCTCATGTCCGCGCTGAAATAGGCGTTGCCCGCATCGTCCAATTCCACACTGGGCCGGGGGCAGGTGACGTCATGCACGACGAAGTGGTTTTCCAAGGTTCCCTCAGTGGTGAATGTGGCCAGAAGAAGGGTGTAGTCCATAAAAGGATTGGTGATCGAAGTGCCGTTGAGGTCTGCGGTCATGCCCAAACAGGAACCCGAAATGGCGACCATGCCGGATGCGTTCACGGCAACGTCGGAGATCACGCCAAGGCCCGTCAATGGCCAAGATCCGAGCAGGTTTCCGTCTGCATCCACCTGAGCCACCACCGAGTTCTCGAAATCCCACGCCGCGAGGTACACCACTCCATCGGCATCCACCGCCAAGGCCTGTAAGTTGCCCAGCCCAAGATCGGCCGCATCCTTCACCCAGGTCACCGTACCGTCCAGTTCCATGCGACATATGAAATGCCCGATGGATCCGGGCTGTCCGGCGGTACTGAGCAACGCTTGGCCGGGGAAGTGCAAACTGTCCGCGTATGCCCCGACGATAAAAAAGGATCCGCCGTACGCGACCATGTCCGAGGCACCCGCCTTTACGAAAAATACGGTGCTATCAAGCGACTGGCCATCGGCTGCGAACACGTGCCATTCAAGATCACCGAGACCCGGGTTATTCTGATCCATGTTCGCGGTAGGGCCGATCACCGCCGCATGCCCTTGGTCGTCCACTGCCAGTGCCATATTGGTGAATATCCCATTGCTGGGAATGCCCAGGTCCAAGGGCCTGAGCCAATCCAAGGTTTGGCCTTGGGCGAATGCTGGCAGGAAAGCCAGGAGGAAGATCAGGTGGGACTTCTTCATGATGGGAATAGACGTAGGGAGCGATCTCCGCGACGCTTCTTTCCATGTTTAAATGCAAACCATTGGTCACTATGATCATTATAACAGCGGCCATCTGCTGCCGGTTTGGTTGTAGGTGGAGTTAGCGGCTGCACTATAAACGACCAACGGACGTCCTTAACGTTCCTAAAGAAGCGCACTGGGCTCATCCGTATTCATTTCCTTGGTCGATGATAGAAGCAGGACATGAGGCCACGATCAACGGGATCCTAACTTCACCCGCCAACACAGGTCAAACCACGGATGCTCTATCCGTGTCCGTCAGTGCCTGCCTGCCGTAGGCCTGGTTCATCCTAAAAACCATCCGTGGTAAAACCCCATCCACTTCCATGAACGAAGCCATCCGCGCACTCGAACCGAAAGCACTCTGGAACAATTTCGCCGACCTCAACGCGGTGCCGCGGCCGAGCAAGAAGGAGGAGCGCGTGATCCAGTTCATCAAGGAGTTCGGGGAGAAGCTCGGGCTGCCCACGCAGGTGGACCAGGCCGGCAACGTGATCATCAAGAAGCCCGGCACCAAAGGCAAGGAGAAGGAAACGCCGGTGGCCTTGCAGAGCCACTTGGACATGGTGCATCAGAAGAACAACGACACAAAATTCAACTTCGACACCGACGGTATCAAGATGAAGGTCGACGGCGATTGGGTGAAGGCCGATGGCACCACACTCGGCGCGGACAACGGAATCGGCGTGGCCACCATCATGGCCATCCTGCAGTCGAAGGACATTCCGCATCCGCCGCTGGAGGCGCTCTTCACCATCGATGAGGAGACCGGTATGACCGGCGCGTTTGAGTTGAAAGGGGGGTTGCTCGATGCGCATATTCTGCTGAATCTCGACACCGAAGAAGACAACGAACTCACCATCGGTTGTGCCGGCGGCGTGGATGTCACCGTCACGGGCAAGTACGCCAGCGAAGCCGTTCCGCAAGGGATCAAGGGCTATCGCCTATCCGTGAAAGGCTTGACGGGCGGGCATTCCGGCACGGAGATCCATCTCGGGCGCGGCAACGCGAACAAGCTGATGAACCGGATCCTGCTCGAGAACGAAGCGCATGGGATCCGCGTCTCCACGATCGAGGGCGGTAGCCTGCGCAACGCGATCCCGCGCGAGAGCGTCGCCAGCATCGGCGTGGCTGCGGATAAGTTGCAGGCCTTCACCAAGGATTTCGAGAAGCTTCGCGATACGCTGAAATCCGAGTACAAGACCACCGATCCGGAACTGAAGATCGAGCTCACACCAGCCGACCTCAATGGCAAGGTGATGGCCGCCGCTGACCAAGCGCATTTCCTGCGCGCGGTGCAGGCCTGCCCGGGCGGTATCTACCGCATGAGCCCGGATGTGAAAGACCTGGTACAGACCAGCAACAACGTAGCCCGCATCGAACTGAAGGACGGCGCCTACACCGTGATGTGCCTCACGCGCGGTTCAGTGACCAGCGAGAAGATGGACGAGGCCAACGGCATCAAGGCGGTTTTTGAACTGATCGGAGCCAAGGTGGATTTCAACGGTTCATACCCCGGCTGGATACCGCGCC
>JBEPUG010000079.1:0-15410 GCA_041691695.1 Flavobacteriales bacterium | reverse complement strand
GACGCAGATCATCGACCTCGTGAAACCGGATCCCTCCGCAACAACAGTGGTCTTCTACTCTTTTGGCGAAGGCCTCTATGGTGGCACCTATTACGATACGCACTCCCTTGAGAACTGCATGAGAACTGATTCCATCCTTGCTTGGGAGATGAATTACGAGCCCCTTTCACTGGGCCATGGAGCACCGCTTAGGCTACGCGTAGAAAATCAGTTGGGCTATAAGATGGTGAAGTGGATCAGCTCCATTGAATTCGTGCGCTCAGCCGAAGATGTGGGCAAGGGCTTCGGAGGGAAGAATGAGGACGACGAATATTTTGACCTCTTGGCGGATACTTAACGCACGCGCCCATCCTCACTGATGCGGCCGACCATCGCTTCCGGAGCCCATCATGCAATTCGCACGTCTCAGATGATCGTGAATGCCCCACCTGCCGTGGCGAGGATCACAAAAGCGGAGATGAACCAGGTGAGGTCGTAGTGCCAGCCAATGTCCTTCTCATCATAGAAGCCGATCTTCCACTCGAACTTCTTTTTGTACATCGCCCCGAGCATCACCACCATGATGATGATGGCGCCGATCTGAGCGAATATCCCGAACACGACGGAGATCCCAGCGATGATCTCCATGACGCCGAGGAACTTGATGCCTCCAAGCGAAAGCCCTGTCGCCTTGCCGCGTTCCGCCGGTTTCTGCAAGTCCGTTCTTCCGCTGGAGAAGAAGACAATACCGGTAATGATCCGCAACGCAAGCAGCGCATACGCGACCAGAAAAGAGGTTTGAAGCACCATGGTAATTGAGTTGGCCGACGTTGAAGAACAGTTCACATAGCTGCATTGTTCCAGGCTGCTATTCCTTCAGCACCTCCGGAGCTAAGCTTGCGGCTTGAAGCTTATGGCTAACATCAACGACTCACGGCGTGGACTCAAGATTCACGACGTCAGGACTCAAGACTCGGTACTCAGGACTCAAGACTCCCGACTTCAGGACTCCCGACTTCCAGCCTCCTTCCACAACTTCCCGAATGCTTCCCTGTTCTTCGCCATCAACTCTTCGGATGTCAAATCCCACAGGCTGTCCGGCAGGCTCTTGTCCGAGAGCAGCTCGATGCACCACGGACCTTTGTATCCACCTTCGTCAAGCGCTTTGAATATCATTGGAAAGTCAGCAGCTCCAGTGCCCAGCACCAAACGGTCAAGGAATATGCGCGGGCCTTCTTTGGGGTGATCGCTGAGGTGGACGACCCGCACGCGTGGCGCGATCGCCTTCAACGTCTTGGCCAGTCCCGGCTCCCAGTACACATGCCACGTATCAACGACGAAGCCCAGTTCCTTGCGGCCCACGGCATCCACCAATGCGATCGCATCATCGAGCTTCCACGTGAACGTATCGTTGTTGACGAGCACCGGATGGATGGTCTCATAGGCCATGGTGAAGCCCAGTTTTGCCGCGTGGTCGCAGAGCCGTGGAAGCAATTCCTTGAACGTCTCCTCCCCTTTCCTCACCGCGCCTTTCGGCACTACACCTCCGATGACCACGCACGGCATATCGGGTTCTTGAAAGACCTCAGCGAAGCAGTCCATCCCGTTGCACATCTCTTGCACACGCTCCTTCGGGTCGTCGGGCGAGCCCGCCATGGAGTCGGGGAAAAGCGAATGGACGCGCGGCTGAAAGCTGACAGGGGTAACACCGATCGCCTTCATCTGCTCCAACTGCTTTCGCGCCTCGCGTGGATCCCGGCTCAACTTCGCCTCACAGAATTCGAGGTGCTTGAGCGAAGTGGTCTTGCAGAGTTCCACGTCGTTATCGAACGAGAAAGGCAACGTGGTGAATTGGCTCATGCCGAGTTCGGGGACGGGGTTCATGGTGACGACGGTGATGGGTGGGTGGTAGGTGGTGATTGGTGATTGGTGATTGGTGATTGGTGATTGGTGATTGGAGGCGCGTCAATGCGCGTTATGCTCTGATTACATGATCGCCTTTTTCAGGAACTCGGCGGAATGCAATACCTGCCGCTTCGTGCCACCAACGATCTGCGTGCGGCAGCTGAATCCGTCCGAGACGATCATCGTGCTCTCCGGCGCTTTCCGCACACCCGGCAATATGTTCCTCTCGCCGATCTTCATGGCGAGATCATAGTGCTTTGATTCAAAGCCGAATGCCCCGGCCATGCCGCAGCAACCCTGCTCGGGTTCGCTCACCTCCATCCCGATGCCTTTGAACAGATCACGCATGGCACCCACTTTCAGCACGGCCTTTTCGTGGCAATGGCCTTGGAATATCACCTTGCCGCCCATCTTCGGTAAGGCCAGCTTGCGCTCCATGATGAATTCGCCCAGCAGCTTGGACTGCTTCCGCAGCTTGATGGCGGTGCGATCTCCCGGGAGCAGCATGCCCATCTCATCGCGGAACACCGAGGCTGTTGATGGCTCCGCCACGATCACCGGCACATCGTCTTCCAACAAGGGTTTCAAAACAGCCAAGGTCTTGCGCAAGTTCTCCCGACCCATGTCGATCCAGCCGAAGTGCAGCAAGGGACGCACGGCACCGAGCCATTCCTTCGGCACGATGACCTGAAAGCCATAATGCTCCAGCACATACACACAATCCTTCAAGCTTTCAGGTAGGAAGCAGTCGTTGAAAACGTCCGGGAATAGCACCACTTTCTCTCCGTCCGGGTGCAACGGCACATGCTTGTGGAACCAATGCCGGAAGCTTTCCGGAGCGAACCGGGGCACTTCGCGTTCTTGCGAGATGCCGGCAACAAAGCGCGCGACATTGCGCAGCACTGGCGCGTGCGTAAGGAAATTCGTGATGCCGGGCATGGCCGTTCCCAACCTGGCCCCGCTGCCGATCCAGCCCATGGTCCATGCTGTCCGGCCTTTGGCCCACCACGATTGATGGGAGTGGAATTCGCTTTTGTAAGCAGCGATGTCCACGCCGACAGGGCATTCCTTTTTGCAGCCCTTGCAACCCAAGCACAGGTCCAGGGAGTCGGCTACAGCCTTGCTCTTCCATCCATCCTTGATGAAGTCCCCGCGCACCATCTCATCCAACATGCGCGCACGGCCCCGTGTGCTGTCCTTCTCCTCGTGCGTGGCAAAGTAGCTGGGACACATGAACGCATTGTCCTTGCGACGGCATTTCCCTACGCCCACGCAGCGAAGCGTCGCGTGTGCGAAACTATTCTTGTCATCGACGAAGACGTAGTTGGTCTTTGGATCCGCAGGTGCATAGGTCGGCCCGAGACGCATGTGTTCATCGGGCCGCCAAGGATCCACGATCTTGCCTGGGTTCATTTTCCATGCGGGATCCCAAGCGTATTTCATCTTGCGGAACATCTCCACGATCTCCTCGCCGAACATCCTGGGCAAGTAGATCGCCTTGCTCTGGCCATCGCCGTGCTCTCCGGAAAGCGATCCGCCATACTTCACCACGAGGTCAGCGGCCTCCGATGTGAAGCTCGTATAGGCCGCTACGCCGTGCTTGGTGAAGAGGTCGAAACTGATCCGGCAGTGGATGCATCCGTCACCGAAGTGGCCGTAGAGCGAAGCGATGAGCTTGTACTTATCCAAGAGTGCCCTGAAGTCGCGCAGGTATTTCCCCACTTTGGCCGGAGCGACCGCAGCATCTTCCCAGCCGGTCCATGAGTAAGGCATCCCGGGAACATTGGCCGTAGCGCCCAAGCCACTTCCGCGCATGTCCCAGAGTTCCTTTTCCGCATCCTCGTTGTCGTAGAGCACCATGTTCGGCGCATTGTCCTTGTCCTTGATGGCGTCAATGCACTTTTGCGCCTTCGCATCGGACTCCTCCTTCGTTTCGCCACCGAACTCCACAAGCAACCAACCGCCTCCTTTCGGAAGCAAGTGCAGGTAATTCACATACATGCCCTTCTTCTTCATGAAGCCGACCAGCTGATCGTCCATGCCTTCCAATCCGATCGGGCCTGTCGCCAAGACCTCCGGCACGTGATCGCCCGCTTCGTAAACATCCGGGTAGCCCATCACCACCAACGTCCGTGCGGGCGGGCTGTGTACCAAGCGCACTTTCGCCTCCAGCACGGTGATCAGGGTGCCTTCGCTGCCCACGAGCGCCCGTGCCACATTGAACTTGTTCTCCGGTAGCAACTGGTCCAGGTTGTAGCCCGAGACCCTCCGCGGAATGTCCGGATAGCGCGCTTTGATACTCGCGGAACTGCTGTCCCGTATGTCGCGCATGGCCCGGTAGATCTCACCAACGCGGTCGTGCTTGGCGCACAGCTTTTCCAGCTCATCTTCGGTGGTCTCCCCTACTGTGAGGCGGATACCGTCGTAGGTGACCACATCCATCGTGATGATGTTGTCGACCGTCTTACCGGCCATGATGGAGTGGACGCCGCAGGAGTTGTTGCCGATCATGCCGCCGAGCGTGCAGTGCGTGTGCGTGGCGGGATCGGGCCCATAGGTGAGGTGGTTCTCTTCGGCCTTGTCACGCAGTTGATCCAAGATCACTCCCGGTTGCACGCGCGCCCATTTTTCCTTCACGTTCACTTCAAGGATGTTCGTGAAGTATTTACTGTGGTCCATCACGATGGCCAGGTTAGTGGTCTGCCCGCAGAGGCCGGTGCCGCCGCCGCGCGATACTATCGGGGCGCCGTACTTATGGCAGGCTTTGAGTGTCGCGATCACATCCTCCGCATGGCGAGGGATCACCACGCCGATGGGAACGTGTCGCCAGTTGCTGGCATCGGTGGCATAGATGGCTCGTGATCCGGTATCGAAGCGCACCTCGCCCTTTACGGTCTTTTGAAGTAATGCTTTCAAACCTTCTGCATCAACGTTCTTCTGTTCGTACGGGTCCTTTTCCTTCGGGAGATGCCAGTTCATTCGATCTTGTATTTGTCGGCTTCAACAGTGTTCAATTCAAGGCCATGGCCGGGGCGGTCAGCGGCGGCGGAAAGCTTTCCGTGAAGGTCCGGCATCGCTCCATTCAAGAGCATACGTTCGATGCGCACGTGATCATGGAACCACTCCATGTGTACCACGGGAGGCGCGGCCAGGCACGGATGCAGATGCACGGAAGGCGCACAATGGCTGCTCATCGGAATGCGATAGGCCTGACATAATGCGGACACGCGCATGAAACCCGTGATGCCGCAACGCGTGGCATCCGCTTGTAGCACGTCCACGCCACCGGCTGCGAGATGCATGCGCGCATCGTCGAGGGTGAATCCATATTCGCCCGCGGCCACGGCCATTTCCGGCGGCACATGCTCGCGCACGAAGCGCAGACCTGCATAGTCCCTGTGATGCACCGGTTCCTCGAACCAGCGCACATCGAACTGCTGCATGCGCGCGGCCATGGCAACGGCTTCCCGCGCAGTGTATGCGGCATTGGCGTCCACGAAGAGTTGGGTATGTGATCCGATGGCACGGCGGGCCAAAGCGATCCGATCGGGATCCGCATGCGCATCGCGACCGATCTTCATCTTCACGAAGCGGAAGCTTTTGTCCGCCCAGCCTCCCAGTTGTTCGTGCAACTGGGCATCCGTGTAGGAGGTGAAGCCACCGCTGCCGTAGAGTTCCACCGCATCACGCACGCGGCCACCCAGTAGATCATAAAGGGGGATCTTCAATACTTTGGACTTCAGGTCCCACAGCGCCATGTCAACAGCGGAGATCGCAAAAGCGCTAAGGCCATCTTCACCGTCATTGCGCACTGCTGCGCGCATCGCATCATAAAGAGCTGTCACTTCATGCGCGTCGCGACCTAGCACCACCTTGCGCAGCACACCTTCTATCACTGCCCGTATCGAGGCATCGGCATACGTGTATCCGAATCCTTGGTGCTTGCCCGAACTCGCATGCACCGCGACCATCGTGGTGCTGTCCCACTTCAGTGTGCCATCGCTTTCCGGCAGAGCCGTTGGTACGGTGTACGCAGAAGCGCAGATGGCATCGACCGGTAACGGAGAGAACGGCATTGTGATCGGAGCCTTCCACAAATGCAGCGCCGTAGCGCCTGAAAATTCAACATCGATCCATTACGTGAGCGTGGACGCGCCAACAAATGATGCCAAGCATATAAAGCGATTCAGCAAGAGATCGTGCAAATTCCGCCCCACGCACTTGGTGTTTCTTCCTCGGCTGAATTCGCTCCCTTCCGCTATCCCCGGCCTTTTCTGGATCGGCACAGCGATGGCTTGCACAGCCGCACGCCGATCGCCCGTATGTCATTGCAACTGCGGACGTCGGAACCAGCGGATAGAGCCTCGGTCTTTCCACATGGTTCCGGACGAAAACGAAGTTGAACCCATACAAACAGCAACAGTAAAATGGCACGCACACTGGCGGACGCATTGATCGAAACACTCATAGACTGGAACGTACACGTGATCTTCGGTCTACCGGGAGACGGCATCAACGGGATCATGGAATCGTTGCGAACGCATCAGGACAAGATCCAATTCGTGCAAGTTCGCCATGAGGAAAGCGCGGCATTCATGGCGTGCGCCTATGCCAAATACACAGGCCAACTGGGCGTATGCTTGGCAACCTCCGGTCCCGGTGGGATCCACTTGCTGAACGGACTCTATGATGCGAAGCTGGATGGTCAGCCCGTGCTCGCCATCACCGGTGGACACCAGCACGACCTGATGGACACGCACGCGCAACAGGATGTGGACCTCGATAAGTTGTTCATGGATGTATCCATCTACAACTGCCGCGTGATGGGGCCTGCCCACATCGAACGTGTCGCGAACCTGGCTTGCCGCACTGCCTTGGCGGGTCGTGGCGTGGCGCACCTGAACATCCCAACCGATTTCCAAGGGATGCCGATGAAGGAGGATCATCGCTCCGCACGGAACATCCCGATGTTCAAAGCGGCGCCCTACTTCCGGCCTTCTCCATTGCCGCATCCGGATGGATTGAAAGCAGCCGCAGAATTGCTCAACAGCGGTAAGCGTGTAATGATGCTCGTGGGACAAGGTGCATTGGGCGGACGCGATGAAGTGCTCCAGATCGCTGAACTACTGGGCGCGCCTATCGCCAAGGCGCTACTGGGCAAAGGCGTGGTGCCGGATGAACATCCGCTCACCACAGGCTCAATCGGACTGCTCGGCACATCCGCCTCGGTGGAATCCATGAAGTCATGCGATACGTTGCTTATCGTAGGTTCTTCCTTCCCCTACATCGAATTCATGCCGGATAAGGACCAGGCCCGATGCGTGCAGATCGACATCGACCCCGCGCGACTGAGCCTTCGCTATCCCGCGGAAGTGGGCCTTGTGGCGGACAGCAAAGCCGGATTGCAAGCGCTGATCCCCTTGATCACCCGCAAGACCGATCGCTCGTTCTTGGAAGGTGCGCAAAAGACCATGAACCAATGGCGCGAGTTGATGGAGGAACGCGGGACGCGTGATGACACGCCGATCAAACCACAGCGCGTGGCTTGGGAACTCGGCAAGCGCTTGACGGACGATGCCATAGTAACATCGGACAGCGGCACTATTGCGACTTGGTTCGCGCGGCAGATCATGGCGCGCGGCGACCAGATGTATTCGCTCTCGGGAACGCTCGCCACCATGGCGCCCGGCCTTCCCTACACCTTGGCCGCGCAGTACGCTTATCCGGGTCGGCAGTGCGTCGCGCTTGTCGGTGATGGCGGCATATCGATGCTCATGGCGGATATCTCCACTGCGGTGCGATACAAGCTTCCAGTGAAGATCGTTGTGGTGAGCAACGGCACGTTGGGGCAGATCAAATGGGAACAGATGGTGATGGACGGGTCCCCGGAGTTCGGCTGCGACCTGCAACGGATCGACTACGCATTGGTCGCCGAGGCCTGCGGTGCGCGCGGATTCCATGTGGAAGATCCCGCCAAACTGGGAGAGACCTTCGATGCGGCATTCGCCTATGACGGACCTGCGATCATCGATTGTGTGGTGGATGCATACGAGCCGCCGCTGCCGGGCGAGATCAGCTTCAAGCAGGCCCGGAAATTCGCCACTGCCATGCTCACAGGTGAGAAGGACCGCTTTAAGATCATCGGTACGCTGATGGAAGATGTGGTGAAGAACTGAGATCAATAAGCCGATAGGGGATCCGCGACCTGGACATAAGTCACAGGCTCGCGGATCCTTCTTTTTGTTACCAGTTGAAGGGATCCAAGTTTCCCAGCTGTGGTCTTACGCCCCGATCAGGGTCCGATCCCTTCCCCACCTCAAGCGTCACGGATAAGCATTTGCAAAGGGAAAGTCCCGGCAGCGTAGCATACCGGAATTCACACCCCCCACGGCACAACCTTCGCTTTCTCCATGGTCCACTAAGATCCCAAGCAATGCCAAGCACCACCACTTCCACCGATTCGATCCCCATCACCCGTCACGGAGTAGTATTGGAGAAGACCGATCACGGCTTCGAGAACGAAGGCGTATTCAACCCCGCCTGCATCCGCGTGGATGATCAAGTCCACATGTTCTACCGCGCTGTGCGCCATGGCAACTACTCCACTATAGGCCACGCCGTTTTCAATGGACCGTTGGAACTGGCGTCCCGTTCGGAACGGCCGCTTCTTATACCTGAAGCACCATACGAAGCGCAGGGGATCGAAGACCCTCGTATCACCAAGATCGAGGACACCTATTACATGACCTACTCGGTCTATGACAAGACCAACGTGATGGGCACCTATGCATCATCCAAGGACCTGATCACTTGGGAACGGCAAGAGCCATTCACGCCGAAATTCACCTATCGCGAGTACAAGAAGCTCGTGGAGTGCTGCCCTGGGCTGAACCAGAAATACCTCTACCACTATAAGGTCTTGAAGGAGCATGGCCTAGGCGATGCACTCGCCAACACGCTCATGGTGTGGGACAAGAACCTGATGTTCTTCCCACGGAAGATCAACGGCAAGTTCGCCTTGCTACATCGCCTCCACCCCGGCATCCAGATCGTCTATTTCAATGATCCTTCGGAATTGACCCGCAGCTTCTGGGAGAACTACATCATGAATCTGAAGGAGCACATCGTGATGGACCCGAAGTTCCCTCATGAGAGCAGCCACATCGGTGGTGGCGCGCCTCCCATAGAGACCGATGATGGATGGCTGTTCATCTATCACGCGGCACAGGACACCCCGAAAGGATTCGTCTACCACGCAACCGCTGCCCTCTTGGACCGCGATGATCCACGCAAGGTGCTTGCTCGCTTGCACCATCCGTTGATCTCCCCCAACACGGATTCAGAGCGCGTCGGCATGGTGAAGAACATCGTATTCCCCAGCGGCGCCGTTGTCTTCGACGACCTGCTTTACATCTACTACGGAGGTGCGGACGAACGCATCGCCGTCGCCTCTGTGAAAGTGACAGACCTTCTTGAACGCCTTAGAACCATCGCCCGTCAATGAGCCTCCACGAACCTCGTCAAACCATCGTCATCACGTCGTATCCACCTCGTGTGTGCGGCATCGCCACGTATGCGCAGGACCTCTTGGCCGCTATGCGTCGCACCTATGGCGATTCCATGGAATTCAAGGTGTGCGCTTTGACACAGGGTACTTCGGACCTGAATTGGCCGAAGGAAGTGATGTGCACGTTGGACACGCAGGACGAAGGTTCCTATCAGGCCTTGGCGCGTCGCATCAACAGCGATCCCCGCATCAAGCGGGTGTGGTTGCAGCATGAGTTCGGTCTGTATCCCGGAGCGGACGGTCGATGGTTGACCGAACTGCTGCGCGCCGTGGAGAAACCGGTATCCATCACCTTCCACACGGTGTTGCCTGAGCCGGATGCGCATCAAGAGGAGATCATCAAAGCACTTGCGGACCTGGCGACCGACATCATTGTGCTGACCCAGCGCACAGGAAAATTGCTGCTTGAACGTTACGGGGTGGCCGAGATGAAGATCAACGTGCTTCCGCATGGTGCGCACCCGGTACCCTTCGGCGATTCCGAACGCATCAAGCGCCACTTCGGTCTCGAGGGCAGAAAGGTGCTCTCGACCTTTGGCCTGCTCAGCTCCAACAAATCCATCGAGACCGCCATCGATGCGCTGCCCGCGATCGTGAAGCGTGTGCCCGAGACCATCTACCTGATCTTGGGCCGGACCCATCCGGAGGTTGTCCGTCAGGAAGGCGAAACCTATCGCCACTCCTTGGAGCAACGCGTCGCCACACTAGGCTTGCAGGACCATGTGCGTTTTGTGGACCAATTCCTGGAGTTGAATGAACTGTTGGACTACCTGCGCGCCACGGACGTCTATCTCTTTACCAGCAAGGATCCAGGGCAGGCAGTGAGCGGAACATTCACCTATGCCTTGGGCTGCGGCTGCCCGGTGATCTCAACACGCATTCCGCATGCGGAGGAGATGATCGAAGGCGCCGGAATCCTGGTGGATTTCAATGCGCCCGCACAGATGGCCGAGGCGGCGATCACTTTGCTGGAGGATGATGAATTGCGCAAGCACATGTCCCTTGTCGCTCTACAGCGTATGCAGGCCTGGAGTTGGGACAACGTGGCCATCGCGCACATGCAAGTATTCACGCACGGGCTCACCGGACCCCGCGTACCGCGCCTGCAGCACCCTCCGGTGAACCTGGGCCACGTGCGCCGCATGACCACATCTATCGGGATGTTGCAGTTCGCGCAGATCTCCGTCCCTGATCCCGCATCGGGTCATACCGTTGATGACAATGCTCGCGCGTTGGCCGCCATTTGTGCACGCGTGGCACAAAACGGTGACACGGAGCTTTTTGATCTGGCCGACACCTACCTCACCTTTCTGGAGAAGGCCATACAGCCGGATGGTGCCTTCCTCAACTATTTCGATTCGACCGGCACCCCTACCGCGCAGAACGTGGGCGAGAATCTGGATGACGCGAATGGACGGGCCATTTGGGCCTTGGGAGAGGTGACGGCCACGCGCGTGTATCCGGTATCCTTCCGTGCACGGGCCAGCAAGTTGATCCTGCAGGCGCTGCCGCACTTGCGCGAGATCCGCTCACCACGCTCCGCCGCTTTTATCATCAAAGGCCTTCATGCCTATCGCAGCATATGCGAGGACCAAGGTCCAGTAGCTGAGATCGAGCTCATGGGGGATCGACTACTCAACGGCGCGGATGCACACTTCTCCACCCGCTGGAAATGGATCGAACCCTCCGTCACCTATGGAAGCGCTGTGATCCCCGAAGCGTTGCTGTTGGTGTGGGATGCGACCGGCAAGATCAAATACCGCGATGCCGCCAGTTCCACGATGCACTTTCTATTAGGCCATCTGTTCAAGGACGGGCTATTCCGGGGTATCAGCAACAACGGATGGCTTCAGCCTGACATCGAGGCTCATCCCTTCGGTGAACAGCCCATAGAAGCGGCCTATGCCGTGCTCGCCTTGGACCGGTTCCATCAGCTCCTGCACGATGATTTTTATCGCCAGCGCCGCGACATGGCATTTGCTTGGTTCCTCGGTGACAATCAATTACACCAAGTTGTCTATAACCGCAGTACCGGCGGTTGCCATGATGGCCTCGAGCAGCATAATGTGAACCTGAACGAAGGCGCAGAAAGCACGGTGTGCTATCTGTTGGCCCGATGCGCAGTGGAACCGCGTCCGTTGCCAGAGCGCCAAGAACGCAAACGTCTTCTCGGTTCCCGCAAGAACTTTGCGATAGGTCGTAACGCCGCGCAGGTGTGATCGTGCGAATCGTCCACGTGGTAGTCAACGTCATACCGATCCGTCAACTCCATGTTTGACGGATCGGTGATCTTCGGTTGATCGCCGAGCTCCACTGCGCAAGGAATGCCTCATTTCCGGGATCGTTTTGTTCAAGGACGTCCCCATTGCAGGTGCTCGGCTTGCTGCTCTGTATCGGTCAGTACTACCGCGAAACGCCGGTAACACTGAATTGATCCGGCATGTGGTCGTGCCGCACCGTCCCTGCATCATTACGGACCCCTTTTTGGACGCAGGAGAAACATCCGATCCGCAATGGCGGATCAGCGCGACATGGAAAGCAAGGAGCAGCTAAGATGGCAAACCCAAAAGACCCAATGCCAGATCCCCTAGAGAAGCCGGATCCGAAACCGAAGAAGAAGAAAGAGGTGGATGAACGACCTGGCCGGGTGACAAAACCGGATGTCAAGGCAAAAGAGGATCGAACGATCCCAAGTTCCTCCTCCGAGGGAAGAGGAAATGGTTCAACCACGTAGTAAAAACAAAACGATGAAAACGCAGAACACCGGGCTCCGCAAACTTCTGGAGGACCAAGTGGCTAGCATGTATTTCGCTGAAAAGCAATTGGTGAAGGCGCTTGGCAACTTGGCCATAAAGGCCGGGAATGGCGAACTGCAGGATGCTTTCGCCGGGCATCTGGAAGAAACGAAGGGCCACGTGAAACGCCTCGAGAGAGTGTTCAAATACCTGAACAAGATCCCGCAGGAGAAGCAGTGCCCTGCTATTAACGGCATCATAGCGGAAGGATCCGATATGATGGAGGAATTCAGTACTGACCCTGCTTTGGACGCTGGTCTTATAGCTGCCGCACAAAAAGCGGAACATTACGAGATCGCTACCTAAGGTTCCATGTGCGAATGGGCAAAGGAACTTGGGCTCACCGCGGTGGAAGACCTCTTGCACGAGACCCTGGAAGAGGAAAAGTCTGCCGATCACAAGCTGAGTTCCATCGCGGTATCAGTGGTGAACATGGAGGGCGAAACGGCGTAGTTGGCAAGCCACGCTCAAGGCATTTCCAAGACCTGCATCAAGGTCTTGATATCGGCAGGTTTCACAAGGTGTGAATCGAAGCCGGCCTCACTGGTCCGCTCTCTATCCGAAGCCTGCCCCCAACCACTCAGTGCAATGATGCGGATGTGCTTGCCGTGTGGACCTGCGCGCAATAGCGAGCAAGTTGTGTAGCCATCCATCTCCGGCATGCCCAGGTCCATGAAGACCAGGTCCGGGCGGTATGTGGCCACCTCTTCCAATGCGGATGGACCATCATAGACAGCGCGCACCTCATGCCCCTTCACTTTGATAAGCAGGGCAAGGCTGTCCGCAGCATCCCGGTTATCATCGACCACCAGCACTTTGTGCACCACCTTCGACAAAGGAGCGTGATCCTCTGTCTTCCTTTTCAGGCCTTCTTGAGGGACCATGGGTAACCGGACCGTGAACGTGCATCCTTCGTCCGTTCCTGGACTGTGCACTTCCACTGTGCCATTATGCATCCCGACCAAGCGTTTCACGATATTCAATCCGATGCCAAGGCCTCCTTTGCTGCGCTCCAACGAGCGATCCACTTGGGTGAACATGTCGAAGATCCGGGGAAGCATCGAACTCGGTATGCCCATCCCGTTGTCGATGATGCAGAGCACCGCCATTCCATCGTGCTCAGCCAATTCCAAGCGGATCTTTCCGCCATCCGGGGTATACTTCACCGCATTGTGCAGCAGATTCGCCACCACTTGTGTCAATCGAACGAGATCACCCTTTACAGTGATAGCAGTGTCCGGTAGTGCAGTTTCGAGATGATGGCCATGCTGCTCCGCTTCCGGTCCAACGGCTTCCACGGCCAACCGTACCGCTTCGCGCAGGTCCATGGGTTCCACGCGGAGTTCGATATTTCCATGGCTGATGCGGCTCAGGTCCATCAGGTCGTCGATCAATCGGACCATGTGCTCCAATTGACGGTCCATCAGGTCCAACGATCCACGCACCGTGGTACTCGTCCCTTCTTCCTCTTGAAGCAACATCACAGCGTTGCGTAACGGTGCTAGCGGATTGCGCAGCTCGTGTGCCAATGTGGCAAGGAATTCGTCCTTCCTGCGGTCTGCATCCTTCAGCTTTTCCTGGGCATCCCTTTCACCTGTGATGTCGGTATTGGTGCCGAACCAGCGCATGATCTCTCCGCGCTCGTTGCGGACCGGAATGGCGCGCATGAGGAACCAGCGGTAGTTCCCATCCTTCCTGAGCATAGGAAAGATCTCCTCCCAAGCCTTGCCACTTTCATGCGCCTCGTTGCGGTTCCCGATCACACGTTCCACATGATCCGGATGGACGATGCTTAGACCTCCGTCCGCGCGTGCTGCTTCTTCCGTTAGACCCGAATAGTCGAGGAACTGTTGGTTGAACCAGTCCACTTTCCCATCACCGGCACCGATCCAAATGAGTTGGGGCATGGTGTCCGCCAGTAAACGGAAACGGCCTTCGCTTTGTCGAAGTTCCTCCTGTGCCCGACGTTGCTCCGTGATGTCGATCGAGATGCCAGCGAGATCCGCGACCCCACCTCCCGCATCAGGCAATAGGAATCTGCTTACCAATGCATGGTGCTGGCCATCCGCCTGCTCGATGCTTTCCACGCTCTCCACCGCACTACCTGTTGCACGCACTTGCTGGTCACTTGACCCATGGCGCTTGGCCATCTCTTCAGGTAGAACATCGTGGTCTGTATGGCCAATGATCTTGGATAGTGGCACGCCATATTCCGTGGAAACACCGCCACTTGCGAAGACATAGCGCCCCTGTGGATCCTTGATCCAGGCCTGCCCCGGCAGATGCTCCACGAAACGACCGAAGCGTTCGTCCCTGGTCCGCAACTCCAGCTGTTGTTCCTCGCGTTGCACGACCTCGGCCGCATGGCGCGCGCAGAGGTCCGCAAGTTGTTTTTCCAGTTCTGTTGGCATACGCCCCGGAGCATCGAACATCAATGAGATCACGCCGATGACGCTCCCGGCATGGTCCAACACGGGCGTACCATGGGCGGACCTAAAGCCGAACATCCGCGCTGCGTCGGCGCATTCCCGGTCCGATCGGGCATCTAGCACAATGGCACGCTTGCCCGTTGAAAGCACCTTGCCGCATACTCCGCCTAGGAGCTTTCCATCGATCGCTTCCGCGGCCATATCCCCGGAAAATCCACAGGACCCTACTGGAATGAAAGATCCCGTGGCCTTATCCTTTCGGGTGATCAGCCCATGGTCGGCGTGATGGAGTTCGCACAAGGTGAGCAGTATCGCGTTCAATGCCTCAGGCATGCTCGATGATGCGGCAAGCTGCAGTGCAAGGATGTGGATCCGTCCAAGGCCCTCCACCTGCAACCTCAGCTCTTCCTTTGCTTTCAGTAATTCGTCCTCCACCGCTTTCCGGTGTGTGATGTTCATCGTGCTGCCGAGCATGCGCCCCGGTCGACCGTTCTCGCGCACCACCGTGCCTTTGGTAAAGACCCAACCAACTTCTCCTTCAGGATTCACTACGCGAAATTCGATCTCATAAGGCGCGTCCTCCCGTAGCGTGGCATCGATCGCCGCGATCACACGATCACGATCGTCGGGATGCATCATTTGCTTGTAACTCTCCAGCGTCATTTCGAAGGTGCTCTTCTCCATGCCGTGAACCCCATAGACCGCGTCGGTCCAGCTGATGCTGTTGTTCACGAT
>JBEPUG010000078.1:0-15636 GCA_041691695.1 Flavobacteriales bacterium | reverse complement strand
GTTTTGCACCGATGGCCCAGCAACTCCGTGCGGGCAAGGGCATCAAGTTCCCGCACCGCTTCCTGTGCGTGGCGCGCTACATCCACACGAAAGGTCATCAGTACATGGTGGAGGCCTTCGCTGAATTGTGTGATGCAGGTGAGACCGAGGACTGGGAACTGTGGTGCATCGGCACAGGTGCGTTGCACCCGTTGGACCATAACCATCCGCGCATCAAGCATCTGGGTTTCGTGCAGGCGAAGGATATCTGGATGTACATGGAACAGAGCGGCGTCTTCATCATGCCCAGTCTTTACGAGCCGTGGGGCGTAGTGGTACATGAGCATGCTGCAGCTGGCTTTCCGCTGGTGCTCAGCGAGGCCGTGGGCGCCCGACATCGCTTCCTGAAGGATGGCCAGAACGGCCACTGCTTCATCCCGGGTGACAAGGAAAGTTTGAAAGGGATCTTCCGCAAGGTGATCTCGACCTCTGATGCGGACCTCATCGCCATGGGCTTGCGCAGCGCTGAACTGGCGAAAAATTGGGGCCCCGTGCAATGGGCCGCTGTGGTGATGGACCTGATGAACCAGCGCCGTGGATAAGCCCAAGGTCCTTGTCTTCATCGATTGGTACCTGCCGGGATACAAGGCCGGTGGTCCCGTGCGGAGCCTCGCGAATCTGGTGGATCACTTGCGCGACCGCGTCGACTTCCACATCGTGACGCGCAATACCGAATACACCGAAGCTGTTCCTTACGCCGGCATCATGCCGGACCGTTGGACGACGTTGCCAAGTGGTGAAAGGGTTTGGTATGCATCCGCTGCGGGCATGCGGCGCTCCGTTTGGAAGAAGCTGCTGGCGGAGCAGCGCTGGGATGCGATCTACATCAACGGCCTGTACTCGTGGTGGTTCAATATCCTTCCGCTGTGGCTTTCCCTGCGTGGACCGGTGCGGCGCGTTGTGGCGGTGCGCGGTATGTTGGCCAGTGGCGCGTTGCGACAAGGAAGTCTGAAGAAGCTGCTCTTCCTTTCATTCGCGCGCATGCTGGACCTCTATACGGACGTGCGTTTTCAGGCCACGAACATGGAAGAGGAGCGCGACATACGCCTGCATATTTCGCGTCAGGCGGAAGTGCGGGTGGTGCCCAACCTTCCACGGAAAACGATGACGGAACCGGTGCCCATCGCGAAGGAAACGGGAGCGGTGCGTTTAGTGAGCGTGGCTCGGATCGCGGCGGAAAAGAACACCTTGCTGGCGATCCAGAGCTTGAAGAATGTGAAGGGTACAGTGCGTTTCGATCTATACGGACCGGTCTATGATGAAGAGTATTGGGCGCAATGCCAGGCCACGATCGCACAACTTCCGGAACATGTGGAGGTGACGCATCACGGCACAGTGACGCCGGAGGAAGTGCCAGCCGTGCTTGCGGAACATCACGCGTTGTTCATGCCCAGCGCCGGGGAGAATTTCGGGCATACCATGCTGGAGTCGCTCACTGCGGGAAGACCTTTGTTGATCAGCGACCGCACGCCGTGGTGCGAACTGGAACAGCAGCACGCGGGTTGGGACCTGCCGTTGGACCGGTTGGAAGGATTCACTGAAGCGGTTGATCGCCTCTGCGAAATGGATCAGACCCAATATGATGGATGGTCGAAAGGGGCATTCGATCTGGGCGCACGATATTTGGCCGATGCCACACCGATCGAAGCCAGTCTGAAGTTGTTCACTTCCGGTCATCGTTGATGGAATGCCGTTGCCATCAAACGGAGGCTCAGTATGCTACCCTACCTTTGAAAAGCTGATCGAGCCATCATATTGAACCGCTGGCAAGGTGTCATTTCCCGTTAAAGAATATCACTCACCATGGCTGAACCTGTAAAGCGCCGATCCAAGAAACCCCTTGGCAAGTCGAAAAAGTCGGCCATCATCAAGGTGCGCAGGAAATCCAGGCCTGCCGGTGTGAGTGTGAAGGACCTTGTAGGAACGATCAAGTTGACCGTGGATCCCATCTTATTCCAGAGAAGCATCAGGGATGAGTGGGAATAATCTGGTCGTTGACACGAACATCATCATCCTCACCTTGGGAGGCAACGAGCGATTGGCGGATTATGTGGAAGGACGCAAGCTCTTCCTTTCCGTTATCACCGAGATCGAGGCCTTGAGCTATCCCGGACTTTCGAAAGTGGAAAGCAGTCGTGTGGAGAGCTATATCGATCGATGCACGGTGTTGGGATTGAGCGATCGTGTGAAGAAGGAAGCGATCCGCATGAGATCCAAGTACAAAGTGAAACTGCCCGATGCGATCATCGCGGCGACGGCCATTGCCTTTGAACTGCCGCTGCTGACCGCCGATCACGGTTTTGTGAAATTGGCGGATGTGCTGGAGGTCGACCTTTTCCAGCGTTCAGAATAGCAATGGTTGAAGATCGTTCCCGCGTCGACCTCAGCCGTTTCGGCAATCCGGACTTTGATCCCGGCGCTGGAATTGTGAAGCGCACACTCTGGTACTTCGTGAACGCGCTCTTCTTCATCAATCCGTGCTTTCCATTCCGCTCACCAAAGCCGTTCGTGTTGCGACTCTTCGGAGCGAAGGTGGGACGTGGCGTTGTGGTGCATCCGGGCGTGAACATCAAGTTCCCGTGGAAGCTGCGGATCGGCGATCACGTCTGGATCGGACAACGCGCATGGCTCGACAATTTGGACCTACTCACATTGCAGAACAACGTGGTGATCAGCCAAGGCGCCATGATCATCCAAGGCAGCCACAACTATAAGAAAGTGAATTACCCCACGATGCATGCGCCGGTGCTGTTGGAAGAAGGGAGCTGGGTAGGAGCAGGGGCGATGGTGATGGGTGGCGTGACCTTGAGGAGCCATGCCGTGCTGGCGGCCGGTAGTGTCGCCACCAAGGACTTGGGGGCCTACATGATCTATCGCGGTAATCCTGCGGAACCTGTTCGAGAGCGGGTGATGGACACCGAATGAAGCGATGAAGGTCACCGTGATCACCGTGTGCTGGAACGCGGCCGCGCACATCGATGAGACGATCCGCAGCGTGGTAATGCAGGACCATGCGGATATCGAGCATATCGTCATCGATGGCGGCAGCACCGATGGCACGCAGGAGAGAGTTCAACGCTATTCGGAATGCATCGCGCAGTTCGTCAGCGAAAAGGATGATGGTGTGTATGACGCGATGAACAAGGGCCTGCGCTTGGCCACGGGCGAAGTGGTAGCCTTCGTGAACGCTGGTGACATGATCGCCACGCGCGACACAGTGAGCCGCATGGTGAAAGCCTTTTCGCAGGGCGATCCGGACGCGGTGTATGGCGATGTGCTGATGGTGGATCCGAACGATATCCGCAAGGTGAAACGGTTCTGGAAAGGAGGAACCTACAACCGCGACAATTTTCGCAAGGGCTGGATGCCGCCCCATCCTGGCACCTACTTCCGCAAGAGCGCCTACGACCGGTTCGGCCTCTTCAACACTGATCTGGAGGTGGGAGCGGACTATGAATTGATGTTCCGCATGCTTTATCGGCACCGGCTTCCCGCGCGCTACATCCCACATGTGGCCGTGCGCTTCCGCCTCGGCGGCATGAGCAACGCCAGCATGAAGCATGTGCTGAAGGCCAATGTGGAGGTGCGTCGGTCCTGGCAGCTCAATGGTTTTCACGCCCCGCCGTTGCTGGTGACGCGGAAGTTGTGGAGCAAGGTGATGCAGTTCCTGCATTGATCGTTCCGTTCGCACCGGTCGGCGCTCACTGGTTTCCGAAGGGAACCACGGATCCAAACCGATGAACCGGATGGCCTAGAGATCCAGGTTATCAAGATGATCGTGAAGCTGTGTGGATGAGCGATTCGTTTATCCGTGTCCATCCGTGTGCATCCATTTTTGATCCTTGGTTAAAAACAACCGGTCCACCTCGTCCGCAGGGCGCGGTGGACCCTAGGTCCATGCAACGAGTTGGCAATTCCGCGCGAATACCTTTGGGCGACCCCATTCACGGGCGCCTTTCCTTCATCCACCCAATCCCGTTGAAACTGATGAACCTCTTGTCCTCGGCCGCAGTAATGCTCGCGGTCACACTCACTTTAAACGCCAGCGCCCAAAAGTCCACCGACACCAAGGCGACAGATACCAAGAGGGAGAAGACCGCAGACAGCACAGACCTGCCGCCTTTGCCCATGGACAAGACGGTAAAGCAGAGCGCAACCATAGGCGGCCATGCCATCAGTTATGATGCGACAGTGGGCTCGATCCCAGTGCGCGATGAGAAAGGGAAAAAGATCGCAGAGGTGGTCTTCACATCATACGTGGTCCCGGGCGAAAATTCGGATCGCCCGGTCACCTTCGCCTTCAATGGCGGACCTGGCGCTTCTTCCGTCTACTTGAATTTCGGTGCCGTGGGGCCCAAGCACTTGCAATTCGGCGCGGAAGGGGATGTTCCTTCCGATCCCGCTGTCACCACGGACAATCCGAACAGTTGGCTCGATCTGACGGACCTGGTCTTCATCGATCCGGTCGGCACGGGCTTCAGCCGCAGCTTGGTGGACAAGGACGAGACGCGGAAGGACTTCTATTCCTCCGAGCCGGACATCAAGTACCTCTCGCGCGTGGTGTATGATTGGCTGTTGCGCAACAAGCGTTTGCGTTCACCGAAGTATGTGATGGGGGAGAGCTACGGCGGTTATCGCGCGCCACGTGTCGCCTACGCGTTGCAGACGGAGATGGGTGTTGGTGTGAACGGCATCGTCATGGTTTCCCCTTACTTGGACCCTGCTGCGGTGGGAGATGGCACAGCACTATCGCCCTTGCCTTGGATGATCGACCTGCCTTCGATGGCCGCGGCCAAGTTGGAGCGGGACGGCAAGCTGAACGCGCAAACAATAGCGGAGGTGGAGGATTATACCCGGAACGAATTCGTGACCGACCTGCTGAAAGGCCCGAAGAATGAGGCCGCACGGGAGCGATTGGTCACTCGGGTGAGCGCTTACACGGGGCTTGATACCGACATCGTTTCCAAGTTGGATGGCCGTGTGGATGCAGGTACGTTCCTCCGCGAGATCCACCGCAAGGACAAAAAGATCGGCAGCTGGTATGACTCGAACGTCACCGCGTGGGATCCATTCCCCGGCTCAGCGGACAGGCAGTCCGGTGATCCGATCCTGGAGGCCTTGATCGCGCCGACCACCAGCGCCATGGTGGATTTCGTGACCCGTGTAGTGGGTTGGGACATTCATGCGCGCTATTATGCCTTGTCAGAGGATGTCAACCGGGAGTGGGATCGCGGCGCACCAAATGACTCACCGGTATCCGACCTGCGCAAGGCCATCGCGAACGACCCGAAGATGGGCGTGATGATCGCGCACGGCTACGATGACCTGGCCTGTCCCTTCTTCGGCTCCCGACTGATCGTGGACCAGATGCCAAGCTTCGGTGTGAAGGACCGCGTGAAGCTGGATGTATATCCGGGCGGGCACATGTTCTACTGCCGCCCCGCCAGTGCCGCCTCGTTCAAGGCCGATGCCACCACTCTGTTCCGTCAGTGACGAGGATAGGCGGCTATATTTAGACCGAATCGATCCGGCCTGCAAGGCTTTCTTCCACCCTTACCCACATCCCGATGAAGTATAGATCCCTTTCCATAGCGCTGCTTGGCGCGGTGATGACCTTCTCCGCCACTGCGCAGAAGACATACACGTATACCTCCGTCCCCAACGACCCGATGCAGGTCCGCGTCTACACGCTGGCCAACGGGTTGAAGGTCTACTTGTCGAAGAACGACGACGAGCCAAGGATCCAGACGAACATCGTGGTGCGCGCAGGAAGCAAATACGACCCCGCTACGGCCACCGGCCTTGCCCACTATCTGGAACATATGCTCTTCAAGGGAACAGACCAGATCGCCACACTGAACTGGCCGGTCGAAAGCGGTTATCTCCAGCAGATCTCCGACCTGTATGAAAAGCGACGCACCATCACGGACGTGACGATCCGTGCAGCGCTCTACCATCAGATCGACAGCCTCAGCACCATCGCCGCTTCCTACGCCGTGCCGAACGAGTATGACAAGATGGTGGCCTCCTTAGGCGCCAAGGGCACCAACGCCTATACCAGCACAGAGCGCACCGTCTTCGTGAACGACATTCCCAGCAATGCCCAGGAGAAGTGGATGATGATCGAATCGCAGCGCTTCCAGGACCTGGTGCTGCGCCTGTTCCACACGGAGTTGGAGGCGGTCTTCGAGGAGTTCAACCGCGGGCAGGACAATGACTACCGCAAGGTGAGCGAGGCGATGAACAAGGAACTGTACAAGAAGCACCCATATGGCACGCAGACCACCATCGGCCGTGGTGAGGACCTGAAGAACCCCAGTATGGTGAAGATCCACCAGTACTTCGACACCTACTATGTGCCGAACAACATGGCCATCATCATGGCGGGCGACATCAATTACGACAGCACGATCGCCATGGTGGACAAGTACTTCGGCTGGTGGAAGCCCAAGCCGGTCCCTCCGTTCACCTTCACGCCGGAGGACCCCATCACAAAGTCGGATACGCTCAGTGTATACGGCCCGATGGCGGCGTCCGTGGACATGGGCTGGCGCTTCGGAGGGGTGAAGAGCACGGACCCCATCATGCTTGATCTCATCTCCGGGATCATGAGCAATGGCCAAGCCGGCCTCATCGACCTGGACCTCAAGCAGCAGCAGAAAGTGCTCGATGCCTACGCGTATGCCAGTGAGCAGATCGATTATTCGGAATTCGATATGGGCGCGAATCCCAAGCAGGGACAGACCTTGGAGCAAGCACGTGGCCTCTTATTGGTAGAACTGGACAAATTGAAGGAAGGCAAGTTCGACGACTGGCTGATCCCTGCTGTGATCAACAACATGCGCCAGCAGCGCATTCGTTATTGGAACGAGCGGAACAACCTGCGCGGCGCGGCCCTCACCGATGCGTTCATCTTCGACGAGGATTGGAAGAACGTGGTGGACTATTACGATCGCATGGCGAAGATCACCAAGCATGAGGTGGTCTCCTTCGCTTCCGCGAACTTCAACCACGATGATGTCTCCGTCTTTAAGCGCGTAGGCAAGGACACCACCGTGTTCCATGTCGATAAGCCGACGATCACCCCGCTGAAGATCAACCGCAGTGAGTCCAGTGCCTGGTTCAAGAATTGGATGAAGGTCCCGGAGCAGCGCATCACTCCACAGTTCGTGGACTACAAGACATCCATCACGCGCCGCACCCTGGACCATGGCGTAGCGCTGGCGTATATCCCTAACACCACCAACGATCTCTTCAGCCTGACGCAGATCCTCGACCTGGGCAACTATGACGATCCGAAGCTGCGGATGGCCGTGAACTATCTGCCCTACCTCGGTACTTCGAAGATGAGCGCGGAGGATGTGCAGAAGGAATTCTTCAAGCTCGGGGTGCAATTCGATGTGAATGCAGGTCAGGACCGTGTATATGTTTCGCTCAGCGGCTTGGAGGAGAACATGGAGAAGGGACTTAAGCTGATGGAGCGATTGCTCACCGATCCGAAGCCCAACGCTGAAGCGCTCGCGGAGATGGTGAACGATGAGATGAAGGGTCGCAGCGACCTTGTGAAAAGCAAGGATAATATCCTCTATGCCGGCCTATACCCTTACGCCCGCTATGGTGAACATTCGCCTGTACGGAACAACCTCAGTGCGGAACAGCTGAGAGCTGTGAAACCGGCCGAACTGCTGGACCTCATCAAAGGCATCGATACACATCAGCACCGCTTCTTCTACTATGGAAGCAAAACTCCGGATGCCGTGGTGGCCATGCTGAACGCGAACCATAAGACGCCCGCGAAATTGGCCACTTGGCCCCAGCCCGCGCCATACGTGGAGCTGCCCACCGATTCGAACAAGGTGTACTATGTGGATTATGACATGGTGCAGACCGAATTGATGCTCGTCTCGAAGGGCGTCGGCTTCAACGTGGCCCAGATGCCTTATGCAGCGTTGTTCAATGAGTACTTCGGGTCAGGGCTGTCCTCCATCGTGTTTCAGGAGATCCGTGAGGGCAAGGCGCTGGCCTATTCCGCCTATGCGGCCTATACCATGCCCGCAAAAAAGGAGGATGCCTGCTACATCCGCGCCTACGTGGGCACCCAATCGGATAAGCTGGGCCAGGCCGAGACCGCTTTGAGTGGGTTGATGAACGATATGCCCACGGATTCGACGATGTTCGAGGGCAGCCGCGATGCAGCGCTTAAGAAGATCGAATCGAGCCGCACCACCAAGGAGGCCATCTACTGGAGCTGGGAGGCTGCCCAACGCCGTGGATTGGACGAGGACGTGAACGAGATCATCTATCCGAAGATCCAGCAAAGCACCTTGGTGGGACTTACCGATTTCTTCAACACCACCATCAAAGGGCATCATTACACCTACTTGGCCATCGGCAAGGACGGTGCCTTGGACATGGATGCACTGAAGAAGCTCGGACCCGTGAAGCAGTTGTCACTGAAGGACCTCTTCGGTTTCGACGGCACTGAGCAATAAGGTTTTTCGAATAGCACGAACACAGCAACGGCGGGCCGCATTGGTCCGCCGTTCCTGTTCCCGGAGGATGGCTCAATGGATCGCGACGATGGTTGGCCAAGGGTCGATTCGATCGGGGAGATCGGAAGTGGAGGGGTAGTGGCTTCAGGGATCGAAAGAAGAGGATAGTGCGTCTTGTAATGGGATCAGGTTTTTAATTCTTGGTGAAATTATCCCGTTGAATTGCATACACGGATCCTGTAAGTTCAAAAAGCCTTCCCGACCTTTGTGTCCTGCCATTTGTATGGCTCGGTCCGATCGAGCGAATTTCACGTAGGTGTTGCGGGTACACGAATGACCATGTCCCGAGAGAACAGGATGAAGCAGAACGAAGTCTCCAATGAGATCTTGGAGTCGTATGTGCTCGGGTTGCTTCCCGTGGATGAAGCGCGTGCGATCGAGTCCCGGCGTGTGAATGATGCTGAATTGCGTGAGCGGCTAGGCCGCATGGAGGATCTCGTGGTCAAGTGGGCGATCGCATCAGCTCGTGACCCGCGCGAAGAAATGCGCAAGCGGCTCTTGGACCAGTTGGAGAGCGATCTAGCTCGTGAGAGTGAGTTAGGTCGGCTACCGGTGATGCACGAGAAGTCCACCGCCAAGGACTTCATGCCATGGATCGGCAGGCCGGAGATGGTCCTGTCCCCCGATGCGAAAGACTTCCACCTTATCCCGCTCGATCTTTCGGAAGACCGGGAGACGGGCCTCGTTTGGATCAAGATCGGACATCCGGAGGAGGTACACACGGACTGTGTGGAGCGCATCCTGATCTTGGAGGGCACGTGCGACGTGCATATCGGGAAGAAGATCATATCCTTGGTCCCGGGCCAAGTGATCACCATACCGATGCACATTCCGCATCACGTGCGTGTCACCAGCGAGGTCTGGTGCAAGGCGATCGTTCAGCGGGTGGCGGCCTGAGTGGCTTCTAACCCTTACTCGCTTTCGTGCTCTTGCAATGCGGCCTGAACGCGTCTGCGCATGTCGACCACCTCATTTGCGTCGGTGCGTAGTTGGCCCAGGAGGTTTTTCAACTCATGGAGGATCGAGCGGTCCTTCTTTCCATAATCCCAGATGGCGAGTACAGTTCCTTCAAAGATTTGTCCAAAGGACCAGTGCGCCATCATGATGCGGAGGTGACCTTCCTTATCACGGTACATGGTCTCCGGAAAGTGCGTCATCCGGAAGTTGAAGAGCTGGAAGAGGGCACGCAATGTCAGCGAAGCGGTGCCGGGGTCATTGATCCCCGGGCTCAGCGCTTTCATCCCGATCTCTGTCAGTTGCCGAAAACCGAGCGCGGGATCATCCTCCACAGACCCGATGCGGGGGAGGAGTACATTGTCGAGAAGCTTGTTCTGGGCTTCTTCCGGCAGGGACCGGTCCAAATGGAGCAAGGGTGTTCCTTTAAGGATGAATGCACCTGAAAGTACACTGATACCGACAACGCATTGGTACTCCATGCAGGAACGCAGCATGCCTTGCAGATCGATGCCATCATACACGCCGTCGTGTCGTGCGCGGATATCAAAGGACAGCGAGTTCATCTGGGCAGGGGGCGGTTCCTTCTCCAGAACGCACATTTTTTCCAGTGAACGCTGTGTTTCCGCATGGGCCTTCGAGATGATCACCTCGTAGCGCACCGCTTGCGTGATGAAATGCAGGAAGTAGATGAACAGGAAGATGTCCAGAATGCCGATCAGGATGAGCAGATAGACGCTCAGGGCGGGGATGGAGGAGCCTTTGTCGCCCTCGCGGATGGTGGTCAGTATGAAGAGCGCATAGACGATGGTGCCGATGTAGGTGCCCAATACCAATTGTTGGAAACGGTTCTCGATGAGTTGCTCCAACACGCGGTTGCTCAGTTGCGAGGCCGCTTGGTTCAGCACGATCATTACCATGGAGAAGCTGAAGACCGTGAGCGTGATGATGCCTGCGGCGATGGTGGTGGCGATGGCGCGCGCGGCAGAAGCGTCCTTCAAGTGAAGCCATTGCAAGCTTTCCTTCAAGTGCATGCCAGGGTCCGAAAGGTCGAACAAGTACATCGCGGAGGCCAGCACGGCGAAAAGCACGGCGATAAAGGCCGGCAGGAAGGCGATGCTTCCCGTGATCTGGCGGTAATGCGTGCGGAACCAGGCCTGTATCGTTCGGAGCATGACGGAAGCGGTGTTCCGGCGTAAGGTGGGGAAAGTCCGCGAGTGTGCTGCGTGCTGTCGCGAGGCTTGCGACTTCCTACAACGCCAAGCGTCCCTGCTTCTCCATGGTCATCCGCAGCTGGCCCACTTCCTTGCGCAGGTCGAGTACGCTGCGCGTGAGTTCATCGCGGCTCAAGTTCGGCTCGGGCAGCTCATGGCTGATGAAGTGGACGAACTTCCACACCTCGAAGACCTCCGTGATCGGCACCTCGTAAGGCTGATAGACCGGATTGGTGCTGCAGAGCAGAAGGCCGCCGGTGGTCTTCAATTGGTTGTACACCACCTTGAACACGATGCCGTCCTCCTTGGTGATGATGATGTAGGGTTGGCCATCGCGAATGGTCTGCCAGTTCTGCACGTACTCGCCGGTGACCCATGATCCCTCACTGACGGGCGGCATGCTATCGCCGCTGATCTGGAAGGTGCGGTACTTGCGGTCGCGACTGAGGAAGGGCATCTGGAATGCCGGCAGCACGCTGATGTATTCGGGATCGGCATAGCCCAACGCATAGCCGGCCTTCGCTTTCTCATGCACCAGTTCAATGTTCTCCCGGTCCGCCTTGTCCACAGTGGTGGCCAGTATGCGAAGGCGACGGCCGCTAAGGTCCACGTCACCGCCGCGCTCGAGGATGCCGAGTTGGCTTTCGCTGAGCAGCGTGAGGTCGTCCTTCAGCAGCTTGTCAAGGCTGATCTTGAAGTATGCGCTGATGCGCACCAGCAGATCCAGCTGCGGTTCGGCGCTGCCGTTCTCATAGCCGCTCCAGCTGGAGCGTTTCACGTCGAGGCCGATGGCGACCTCCTCCTGTGAACGGCCGCGGCGTGCGCGCAGTAGCTTGAGGTTGCTTCCGAAGTAGGGATGTGGGGACATGGCGCAGGGAGTTTGAGCGCCAAATGTATTGACAATATATCCGACTTGATGCTGACGGATTATCTGTCGGGCCTTAAAGTACCCTCAGCGATCTCGCGAAGCGGATCCTGAGGCCCCGGGTCATCAAGGTCAGCTTCGCGAGACCTTGATGGAACTGTTCCCTCAGTGATCTCGCGCAGCGGATCCTGAGGCAGCGGACCTTGATGGAGCTTTGCTACGGAAACACAAGTCCCGCCTGCATCAAACTTTTCTCCAGCATTTGCTGATCGATGCCAGTGCGGATGCCGCGCCCCTCCAGGTCCTGAATGAAGAGATCCATCGCCAGGTTGCCCACCAGTTCATCCTCCGCCATCGGGCAGCCGCCGTAGCCTTTCAGTGCGCCATCGAATCGGCGGCATCCTGCGTTCCAAGCCGCATCGGTTTTCACCTTCCAATTGTCCGGGCGCGCATGCAGGTGCGCTCCGAACTCCACATTCGGCATGGCGGGAATAAGTGCGCTGAACATTGCCGCGACATCCTTCGGTTCGGCCACGCCTACCGTATCACTCAACGCGATGATGCGCACGCCGAGTTCATTCACCAGTCGCTCCGTCCAGTGCTGCGCGATGTCCGCATTCCACGGATCGCCGTACGGATTTCCGAAGGCCATGCTGATGTAGACCACCAGTTCCTTGCCCGCCTTCCGCGCGGTCTCCGCGATGTGCGCCGTGCGCGCCCAACTGCCTTCGATGCTCGTGTTCGTGTTGCGCTGCTGAAAGGTCTCGCTGATGCTGAACGGATATCCGAGGTAGCTCACTCGTTCCTGTTCCGCCGCATCCTCCGCGCCGCGCTCGTTCGCCACGATCACCAAGAGTTTGCTGCGCGATCCCTCCGTGTTGATGCGCGCGAGGACCTCCGCGGTGTCGGCCATTTGCGGGATCGCCTTGTGGCTGACGAAGCTCCCGATGTCGATCGTATCGAAGCCGGTCTTCAACAGCAGGTCGAGGTAGCGCACCTTCACATCCGTCGGGATGAAGTCATGCAGCCCCTGCATGGCATCGCGCGGGCACTCCACCAGTTTCACTTCCGGCTTTTCCATTGCACGTAGGCTGTGTTGATGCGCTTCAGCAGCGCTGGTCCCTCATAGATCAAGCCGGTATAGACCTGAACGAGGTCTGCTCCGGCGTCGAGTTTTTCGATCGCCGACTCCGCGCTGTCGATGCCACCAACGCCCATGATGACGACCGGTTTTGGCAACTGCTTCCGCAGATATCTTACCACGTCCGTGCTGCGTTGACGTACGGGTCTTCCGCTCACGCCGCCCGCGCCCATGGCGTCCACTTCCGCTTTCGGCATGTTCAAGCCTTCGCGCGAAATGGTGGTGTTGGTGGCGATCACACCGGCGATGCCGCTCTCCTTCACCACAGAAACGATGTCGTCCAACTGCGTGTCGGTGAGGTCCGGCGCGATCTTCAACAGGATGGGGCGTTGGACCTTCTTCATTGCATCGCGGGCATGCAGTTCCTTCAGGATGGCCAGCAATGGACCTTTCTCCTGCAACTCGCGCAGGCCGGGCGTATTCGGGCTGCTCACGTTCACCGTGAAGTAGTCCACCACGGCATGCAGCGCCTCGAAGCATTTCACATAATCGTCGATGGCGCGCTCGTTCGGGGTCACCTTGTTCTTGCCGATGTTGCCGCCGACGATGATGCCGGGCGTGCGCCTCCGCAACCGTTCCGCCGCGGCTTGCACACCGCCGTTGTTGAAGCCCATGCGGTTGATCAATGCATGATCGGCTTTCAGTCGGAAGAGCCTCGGTTGCTCGTTGCCCGGCTGGGCCACAGGAGTCACGGTGCCCACCTCGATAAAGCCGAAGCCAATGCGGCCAAGGGCTTTCACGTACTTGGCATCCTTATCCATCCCAGCGGCGAGGCCCACGGGACCGGGGAAGTGCAGGCCCATCAGCTCCACGGCGGCATCCTTCGGTGGAAGCGCACCGCCAACAGTTGCCAGCGCACCAGGCACGTATTGCGCCACGTCCAGCATGGAGAAGGTTAGGTGGTGCGCCCGTTCCGGGGAAAGACTGAAGAGGAGTGGGCGAAGGACCTTGTACATCGGCCGCGAAGTTAGCCGGGGCGGACAGGCATCTTTGCAGCGATGACGACGAAGGACATCGCGCTCGTTCGTGTGGAGAACCAATGGATAGGGAAGAAGGCATCGGGCGCTCCCGAGGACGTGGTTAGGCACATGTGCGCCATGCAAGCACAGGACCTCGGCATGTCCAATTGGGCCGTGGGGATACGCGCACTGGGGATCACGGAGGAGGATGTGACCACGGCCATGGACCGGGGAGACATCCTGCGCACGCACGTTCTGCGACCCACATGGCACTTGGTGGCGAAGGAGGATATCCGCTGGATGCTGGAGTTGACGGCACCGCGTATCAAGCGGGCGATGCTGTCAAACGGCGCACGGCGTGGACTGGACGCGAAGACATTCAAGCGCAGCAACGCGATCATTGAAAAGGCACTTTCAACGGGGAAGCATCTCACGCGTCCGGAATTGCAGATCGCCTTGGAGAATGCCAAGTTGCCCACAGACGACAACCGCCTCTCGCACATGTTGATGCACGCGGAGCTGGACGGGATTATCTGCAGTGGCGTGGTCCAAAGCAAGCGGACCAGCCATGCGCTGCTGGAGGAACGGGCGGCGAAGAAGGAAAAGATCGGTCGCGATGAAGCGCTGGAACGCTTGGCCACGCGCTATTTCACAGGTCATGGTCCTGCGACGCTGAAGGACTTTGTCTGGTGGTCCGGGCTGAGCATGACCGATGCCAAACGCGGGATGGATGCGGTGCGACCGGGCTTTTCGGAAGAACGGATCGGAGAGAGCGTGTATCTCTTTCCAAGATCCTTGCAAGCGGGAGGCTCAACCAAAACCTCATTGCACTTACTGCCTGCTTTTGATGAATTCATCATCGGCTATGCGGATCGCAGCGCGGTGCTTGCATCAGCGGACCAACGGGGCGCCTATTCCTCGAATGGCATGTTCTATCCGGTATTGCTTCGGGACGGTAAGGGGGTCGGTCTGTGGAAGCGCACGGTCGGCAAACAGCAGGTCGAAGTGGAGATCGATCCGTTCAAGAAATTAGGGAAGGCGGAAATGCAGGTGATCGACAAAGCGGCCTCGGCTTTTGGCGTTTTTCTGCAGAAGCCGGTTGAGGTAGCCCGATGATCCCGGTGCGCAAGGATGAACGTTTACTTTGCCGAGGTTGTCCTCTCACGGAATGCGCAAAGCCGAGTCCTTCTTGATAGATGGATATTGAACAGATAGGCCTGTTCGTTTTGCTGGGCTTCGGTGTCGGCACCATCGGTACGTTGATCGGTGCCGGCGGCGGGTTCATCCTGCTTCCCGTCCTGTTGCTGATCTTCCCCGACATGCCACCAGCGGAGATCGCGAGCATTTCACTCGGCGTGGTCTTTCTCAATGCGACATCAGGTTCCTTGGCCTATGCGAAGCTCAAGCGCATCGACTATCGTTCCGGCGCCTTGCTCGCACTGGCAACGCTCCCCGGTGCGATCCTCGGCGCCCATGCCACACAGTACATTCCTCGGAAGACCTTTGATATGCTACTGGGCGGGCTGCTGCTGGTCGTCGCGATCTTCCTGCTGATCAATCCACATTATCAGGCAACACATCCGGAGGTTCCGAAGCATCGCGTACACCGCAAATTGACCGACGGTCTCGGCATCACGCACGAATATTCATTCAACATTGTCACGGGCATGGGGGTGAGTTTCGTGGTGGGCTTCCTCTCGAGCATGTTGGGGATCGGCGGCGGCATCATCCATGTGCCCGTGCTGGTCGCGCTCCTGCATTTCCCGGTGCCTATCGCAACGGCCACCTCGCACTTCATCCTGGCGATCATGGCGTTCACAGGGGCGATGACGCACGTGGCCCAGGGCGATATGGCCAATGGCTGGCACACGATGCTGGCGATCGGTGTGGGGATCGTGCTGGGCGCACAGGT
>JBEPUG010000077.1:0-16118 GCA_041691695.1 Flavobacteriales bacterium | reverse complement strand
GTATAGGACGAACTTGCCGTCCCTATCCAAAAGTGGATAGGGGCGGCAAGTTCGTGCTATACATGCACAACACCTCCGTGAGCAACCCGCATTACAGCGGGGAGGTGCATCGCAACAACGGGCTGGCCGGCACGGATGAAGTGATCTTCAATAGCAACGACTATGTGGTGGGATATGACTTACTGGAATCCGACAGCAGCTATATCCTGTCCTACGGCTGTGTCATAAATCGGTATGCCTTTGACGGTATCAGCCTGGGCACCGTGGCGTCCTCCAGTTGCTACGATGACGGGCCGGACCTGCGGCAGAGCGACAGCCTCGTCGTATTCCAGAACACGCAAGCTTCACTGTTCACCACCACGCTCTTGGGCGCAGCGCGCACTGCGATCCCCAACACCGGCGCTACGGACATGTGGCCAAGCTGGTCGCCGGATGGCCAATGGATCCTCTTCGGCCGATACAACAGTTCCTTGACCGGCGTGATCAACTACTACCGCATCAGCGCAACCGGCGAGGACCTCATGCCCTTGACCTTGAACGACCCCACGGACACCGCGCACTTCAGCAGCAATGCCGTTTGGAGCGACGACGGCAGCAAGATCGTCGCCGCAGGCTACAGGGCCGATGGCACCTACGGGCTGATGTCGATCGCAGCCGATGGCAGCGGGGACGAGACCGCCATCTCCACTTCGCCGGGAGCTGCCATCACGTTCATCTCTGCCGCCCAACTGGATCTGTCCTCGACCACCCACGTGGTTGAGACCGCACCGGCCAAACGGCTTTCGGTATGGCCAATTCCCGCCAATGACCTGATCACAGTTGGACTTCCGGAGGGATCAGGCGCATGGACATTGTCCCTCATGGATGCAGAAGGGCGAATCCTTCTGCAGGTCCGTCCCAGCGGAGCCACACCCACGATGGATCTTTCGGGCATCAACCCGGGTTCCTACTTCCTGCGCGCCATCTCCTCGACCGGCAGCGTAATGGTGTCGCCCGTCGTGAAGAGCTGATCGAAGTACAACTGCCACCCGCAATGGCCTATCGTGCTGGCCATTGCGGGATGGTGCGTGCGCGTTAGGGATCGACGCGGATCGGCGCATGGCCTGACCATCGCAGGGCAGCCAGTAATTTCGCCCGCCATGCGCATCGACATCCTTACCGCACTGCCTTCCTTGCTGGACAGCTATTTCAACGATAGCATCCTGAAGCGCGCGCAGGCGAAGGGATTGGCCGAGGTGCACATACACGACCTCCGCGCCTTTTCCACCGACAAGCACAAGCGGCTGGATGACTATCCTTTCGGCGGCGGCGCCGGTATGGTGATGCAGATCGCGCCGATCCACCGGGCCATCACGCAGCTCAAGAGCGAACGCGACTACGACGAGGTGATCTACATGAGCCCCGACGGCGAACTCCTCGACCAGCCGCTGGTGAACCGTATGAGCTCGCTGCAGAACATCATCATCCTATGCGGCCATTACAAGGGAGTGGACGAACGTGTGCGGGAGCACTTGATCACTAGGGAGGTCAGCATTGGCGACTATGTGCTCAGCGGCGGTGAACTGCCTGCGGCCGTTCTCAGCGATGCCCTGATCCGCCTGCTGCCGGGCGTGCTCGGCGATGAGACCTCTGCGCTCTCGGACAGCTTCCAGGACGGGCTGGTAGCGCCCCCGACCTACACGCGTCCGGAGGAATACGAGGGCTGGAAAGTGCCGGGCATCCTCACCAGCGGGCATGAGGCGCGCATCCACGAATGGCGGCACGAACAGAGTGTCGAACGGACCCGGGAACGCCGTCCGGGACTGCTGAAGGGAAAATGATGGCCCTCGGCTGCGGGACCAAAGGAGAACTTTCCTTAATATTGCGCCCCCGAACGCGGGTACACACGCCGCAAACCGCTGAACGCCATGGACAAGATCAAGCAACTCGAAAAGGAGTGGAACCCTGTGAAGCAACAGGTCGACTTCAAGGCAGGTGATACTATCACCGTGCACTACCGCATCAGCGAAGGCAGCAAGGAGCGGATCCAGCAGTACCAAGGCGTGGTGATCCAATGCAAGGGCAGCGGAAGCACCGCCACCTTCACCGTGCGCAAGATGAGCGGATCGGTGGGCGTGGAACGGATATTCCCCGTATCCTCCCCCTTCCTCGACAAGATCGAAGTGAACAAGCGCGGCGACGTGAACCGCGCCCGCATCTTCTACATCCGCGAACGCCGCGGCAAGAGCGCGCGCATCAAAGAGCGCCGTATGCCAGTGGCAAAAGAGGAAGCCAACACAAAGGCAAAGACCAAGGCCAAGAAGGCCACCGCTACAGCAGCAAAATAAGAGGAGCCTTGCTCCTTCCAGAAAGGTCCCGCCCCGGCGGGACCTTTCTTTTTTGGCATAGCCGGGAACGGCATTCGGAATGGCGCTCGCATTGAATGGACTTCAATGGACGATAATGGACCGCCTATAGCGGTCCATTATCGTCCATTCAGAAAGTCTATTTCGCTAGTATTCACATGCGGTGAGCATTAGCACCTATCACCCCACCAACTCCCGATTCAAGTTCGGAATATCCTCCTTGTTGAAAGGCACGCGATCTTCTTCCTCCTTCAGCTTCATCACTAGAGCAAGCGCATCGGGCACCACGTCGCTGCAGAGCGTTAGGAAACTGCCGGGTTTGGCCGTGCTGATCGCATACCGAATGGCCTCCTCCTCCTTCTTGATGATGGTGATCTTCTTGTCGGGATCGACCTCTTTGATGCCTTTCACCATGAGGGCAATGATGTCGTCGTCGCTCTTGCCGCGCAGGTTACGATCCTGACGGATAACGATCTCGTCGAACATCTTCGCACTGAGGCGACCCAAGGTGATCGTGTCCTCGTCGCGGCGGTCGCCCACCCCTGCGATGACGCCCACTTTCGGGCTGTCCGGCACCTTGCTGAGGAAACGGCCCAGGGCCTCGAAGCCATGCGGGTTGTGGGCATAGTCCACCACCACTTGGAAATTCTTGAATTGGAAAAGGTTCAGCCTTCCCGGCGTCTGCGCTGGTGAAGGGACGAAGGTGCTGAGCGCCTCCTTCAGCTCCTCCAGCTTCACGCCTTGCACGTAGGCCGCAAGTATGGCCGGCAGGATGTTCTGAATGTTGAAGACGGCCTTACCGCCGAGTGTCAAAGGCACGTTCACCGCCTTCTCGATCCGAAGCTTCCATTCGCCCTTGCTGATGGTGATGAAGCCATTCTCAAAGATCGCCGCTAGGCCGCCAAGCTTGCAGTGCTGGCGGATCAGGCGGTTGTTCTCGTCGAGGCTGAAGAGCGCGATCTTGCAGTCGCACTGCTTCCGCATGGCCATCACGAGTTCATCGTCCGCGTTCAGGATGGCGTAGCCCTCGCGCCGAACGCTGCGTGGTACGGTGCTCTTCACATTCGCAAGTTCTTCCAGCGTGTTGATGTCCTTCAACCCGAGGTGGTCGGAAGCCACGTTGGTACAGATGCCAACGTCGCAGGCATCGAAGCCAAGACCGCTGCGGAGCATACCGCCGCGTGCGGTCTCCAGTACGGCCATGTTCACCAGCGGATCCTTCAACACGAACTGTGCGCTGGCCGGGCCGGTGCAATCGCCCGTCATCAGCATTCGGTTCATGATGTAGACGCCGTCACTACAGGTCATGCCCACTTTGTATCCATGACTGCGCATGATGTGCGCGATGAGACGTGTGGTGGTCGTCTTACCGTTTGTTCCAGTGATGGCGATAATAGGGATGCGACTAGGAGCTCCCGGCGGGAAAAGCATGTCCACTACGGGTTCTGCGACGTTACGGCCCAAGCCCACCGTAGGGTCCAAGTGCATGCGGAAGCCGGGGGCTGCGTTCACCTCCAGCACCGAGCCACATTCGTTCATGGGACGTGTGATATCCTCGGTCATGATGTCGATGCCGCAGATGTCGAGATCGATGATGCGCGAGATACGCTCGGCCATGAAGACGTTATAGGAGTGCACGGACTCGGTGACGTCAGTGGCCGTGCCTCCAGTGCTGAGGTTGGCGGTGGCTTTCAAGTAAACGGTCTCCCCTGCCGCAGGAATGCTGAAGGCATTCATTTCACGTCTACCCAGCAATTCCAACGTGTGCGAATCGATTTCGACCTGCGTGAGCATCTTCTCATGGCCAAAGCCACGGCGCGGGTCGGTGTTCAATTCCTCGACCAATTGCGTAATGGTGCTCTTTCCATCTCCCACCACTGCGGCCGGTGTGCGCTTGGCAGCGGCAACAAATTTGTGATCGATCACCAGCAAGCGATGGTCGAATCCGGTGATCTCCTTCTCCACGACCGCGCTGCGACTGATCTCCATGGCAGCCTCCAATGCGATCTTCGCCTCCTCGAAATTCTTGATGCCGATGGTGGCGCCACGACCGTGATTCCCACCGATGGGCTTGATCACACAGGGATATCCTACGGATTCCAACGCTCCCACCAGTCCTTCCTCGCTGCGCACCACACGCCCTTTCGGTACGGGGATCTCGTAGCTCTCCAGCAATTGCTTCGTCTCCGCCTTATCGCAGGCGATCTCCACCCCGATGTTGCTCGTATTGCTTGTGATGGTAGCGCGTATGCGTGATTGATGCACGCCATGACCAAGTTGCACCAGACTTTGTCCGTTCAGTCGCAGATACGGGATGCCTCGCTTCACGGCCTCCTCCACGATGGATCCGGTGCTGGGTCCAAGACGGGTCTCCTCGCGCAACTCGCGCATGCGCTGTATATCCACTTCCAAGGAGTACGGAGCGCCTGTGATCAGCGCTTCCGCGATCCGGACTGCGGCTTTCGCTGAATAGAGCCCAACGGCGTCCTCGATGTAGCTGAATACCACGTTATACACGCCATACTCACCGGTGCCGCGCGTACGTCCGAAACCGGTCTCCATGCCAGCCAACGACTGGATCTCCAAGGCGATGTGCTCGATCACATGGCCCATCCAGGTGCCGCGTTGCACCCGTTCGAAGAAACCGCCTTCGTGCTCTTCACTGCAGCGATGGGAGTACATGGAAGGAAGCATCTCCTTCAGTCGCTCGTAAAAACCGGGGATCTTGTCCGTAGGCTGCTCCTCCAGTTCCTCGATGTCCAACCGCATCACCACTAGGCGATGTCGTTTCACGGACCAATAATTCGGGCCGCGCATGGCCTTTAACTCCAAGATCCGCATGGGTAAGAGAATTGATGCGGTCAATGTATGAAGATCGGGCTGTTGAACAATAGATGGCTCAGTCAGCGTGCGAAAATCAGGAAACCTATTTTTGGCGTTGTCGTCGAAGGGCTGGATCAATGCCCGAGTAGTGATCAAAGGGGGCGGGGGATCAAAATACGCACATGGACACAACGCCCAAAGGCAAGTTGATCGCGATCGGCGGAGCCGAAAGCAAGGGGAACGAAAAGGAAAAGCCGGGAGCGGACGCAGGCTCTTTCATAGAGGACAGCATCCTGCGCCGCGTGGTGGATGAGATGGGCGGTCCCTCGGCACGTATCGCCTTGGTCACCACTGCTAGCAGCATTCCACAGCAAGTAGCAGCGAATTATGAGGAAGCCTTTGGTATGTTGGGCGTGAAGGACCTTGATGTACTTGACATCCGGGACCGCAAGGATGTACGGCCGGATATGGTAAAACGGCTATCAAAGGCGGATGGCGTGATGATGAGCGGGGGCAATCAGTTGCGCCTCACTACGATCTTCGGCGGCACAGCCTTCCTGGAATTGATGAAGCGCCGGTATCACAAGGAGAAAGGCTACGTGGTGGCCGGCACTAGCGCAGGAGCAATGTGCATGAGCAGCACCATGATCTATCAAGGCAATAGCTCTATGGGATTGATCAAGGGCGGTGTGAAGATGACCGCTGGCGCAGGTTTTATCCAGGACGTGATCATCGATAGCCATTTTGTTCAACGAGGACGTTTCAGTCGGCTCACGCAGGCCATTTCAGGCAATCCGAATTCCATTGGTATCGGCTTGGGCGAGGATACCGGTGTGGTGATCACCGACGGATCGGATCTAGAGACCATCGGCAGCGGACAGGTGATGATCTTTGACGGGCATGCGATCTCCTACAGTAACTTCGCAGATGTTGAAGAGGGTGAAACATTCAGCATGGAAGGAATGCGCGTGAGCATTATTTCAAAGGGACACAGCTTCTCCTTGCGGGCGAGAGCCTTCACCGCGATACCGACATTGGTCAAGGACTGACGAGGTCATTGGGGAAGTATTGGGGAGCTTGCGGGGAGGGGTTTCCACAGGCTTTGTGGCGATAATTTTTTTCGATCCTCAGGCGCTATGCGGCGGATACGGGATAGCGGGTATTTATCCGAATACATGCTCGGATCGGCACACTTCTTCCCTATTGAAGTGTAGAACCACAAAACACCCCCCTACAAATGAGTACCAGCAAAACCTTACTAGGCGCATTGGTCGGTCTTACCGCCGGTGCAGCTATTGGCCTCCTTCTCGCACCCCGCTCTGGCAAGGAGACCCGGAAACTGATCAAGAAGAAAGGCCAAGATGCCCAAGATGATTTGAGCGACCTCCTTGATGAAGGCTACGCTCAATGGAAGAAAGTGCGTAACAGTGTTGTGGCACGCGCAAGCATGACCAAGAGCGACATCAAGGACTTCCTAAGCTTTATGTCCGCTGAAGGCTCCGACCTGAAAGACCGCGTGGTGAATGATGCGAAGAGCACCGCGGATGATGTGATCGCCAAAGGCAAGCAGACCGCAAGCAGCGTTCGCTCCAACTAGATATCAGTAGATCGCCTCGGCCATGATCGGCCGGGGCGATCTTTGTCCGCCATAGCCATATCTCAGCCATGAACGATCAAACCCAAGCCTTCACAGAGACTCAAAGCAGGAATGGGGCTTCCTTGGACCCGGATGAACTCACCGACATAGGTGATTTCGTTGATTCCTTCGTGGACGATACCAAAGCGTACATCGAAGTGCAGCGTGATCTGCTTGCCATGAATGCCTACCAGCGCATTGCTAAATTCGCTGGTGGCCTTATGAGCGGGCTCTTTGTAGCTGTGCTCGGTGCGGGAGTGATCGCTTTTTGCAGCATTGCACTGGCCATCTGGCTGGGTACCCTGTTGGCTAGCATGGCCTTGGGGTTCTTGGCGGTAGGTGGCCTCTATTTTCTGGTATTTCTGGCTTTCTGGTTCATTTGGAGCAGTGGCATGAAAGATCGCTTCGCACTTGAGATCATCAATTCATTCTATGATGACAAAGACTGATCGGTTCGAGAGTTTCGCCGCTTTTCAAGCCGAGAAGCTGCGTTTGACCGCTAAACGGGACCTCCATTTGGAGCGGATCGAACAGCATTGGGAAGCTCTCAAGCATAAAGAAGTACGGAAGGACCTGGCAAACAATGCCGTTCACGACCTCTTAGGCCTGTGGAAACCCACTCGCTTGTTATCCTCATTGCTTAGTCACGGTTCGATCGCCACGTCGGTAGGTCTTGCTTTCGGTTCAGGTAAGGCAAGCTTGCCGAAACGCGCAGGGCTTTTCGCTCTCGGGTTGGTAGCACCCAAATTGCTCAAGCGTCTTAATAATTTGAGCATGGAGGACATTGTTCAGGAACTCGGCGTGAGTGTGAATCATGTTCGTGACCACATACGTTCCCGAAGGGAGGCCCGTGCCGCCGGACCGGAAGTTGACGTCAATGAGAACGATTGAAGGTATTCCAGGTCCGCCAGGGGGAAGCGCCCTTGATGGCGCAGTCCATCGACGCCAATTTAATTAGACCCAAAGTGGAGAGCTCCAGCGTGAGCATCAATCCGCTGGCAAGTAATGTGACCTTGTTGGTCGGCGGTATGCTCTGGGGCATGGTGGGTCTGGGAGTGGTCATTCCGATCACAGGCATGATGAAACTTATGTTCGACGAGATACCCGCGATGCAGCCGTGGGGCTACCTGTTGGGTGAGAAGAAGGCATTTTCGGAAAGCCCGCGGATTCAGCTCCCCTTCGGGCCCAAGAACCCGAGGCCGAATAGGCCCTAGGAAATCTCCTGAACGCCAGTTCCGGAATGATCGCCCCACCTACATTTGGCTATCATGGGAACTCGCACCTCGACGATCGGCCTCCTTGTGTTCGCTTCTGCACCCGTGTTGGCGCAGACAGACATGAGCGTGTTCTCCACCACCGGACGGGCTGCGGCCACCACTTTCGTCACGGATTATCAGGCCATCGGCATCAACCCTGCGAACCTCGGATGGGACGGTAGATGGCCGAAGAAGAAGGTATTCATCGGCTTTGCCGAAGCTTCCGTCTCCGCCTATTCCCAAGCATTCACCCGTTCCGACCTGGGAGCCAGCTTTCTCGGGAACCTCGCCCAGCTGACCTATGACCAGAAGGTTGCCGCTGCGAAGGACATCGCCAATACGGACTTCACACTCAATGTCGATGCGATGAGCTTCGGCGCCGCCTACCGGACGGATGCCTTCGGCGGTCTCGGATTCCAGATCAGGGACCGGGCGCAATGGAATTCCAACTTGAACCCCTTGACATCGGACCTGCTGTTCCTCGGTTCAACTTCCAGCTATTTCGACCAGGTGATATTGGCCAATGGTGATACCCTGCAGAATACTGGAGGATTTTCACAAGCTACCATCGATCAGATCGTAAAAGGGATACAAGAAGATCATCCGCTCACCTTGTCCACCCTGCTCGAAGGCACGCAGATCTCCATGAGTTGGTATCGCGAGTACAACATGTCATACGGTCGCAGCATTATCCATAACGACAACCTCGAGCTCTATGCGGGCATAGGATTGAAATACTTGGCGGGCATCGGAATCATCGATGTGAGGTCGGACGGGAGCGGAAGGCTCACCGCCTATTCAGCGCTTTCGCCCTTCTTCAACCTCGACTATGGCAGCGCGAGTCTTACCACCAATGCGATCACGGTGAATAATGGACTATTCCCAAGCCCAGTGGGCAGCGGCTTCGGTATGGACCTCGGGCTGAGCGCGATCATCAAGCAGAAGTGGAAGCTCGGAGCTTCCGTGACGAACATCGGCTCGATCACGTGGAAAGGAAACGTATATCAGGCCAATGACGCGCTGCTCACCGATCTCTCCTCCACAGGCATCGATACCTACAACATATTGAACGGGATCGATCAATTCGTATCCGAGGATGGCGTGCTCCAATGGCAGGGCGAGTCCAAGCGTACCGTTCCGCTTGCCGCCAATATGCGCTTGGGTGCGGGGATGCTCTTGGGCCAGATCGCCGAACTGGGAGTTGACGTTATCGTCCCACTGAATGATGAACCCGGCAGTTACAACAAGCCTGTGCTCGGTATTGGGGGCGACCTCCGGCCAGTAAAATGGCTCCAACTCAGCGCGGGGGTGATCACGGGTGGTGATTACGATACAAAGATCCCGGTGGGCATCACCTTCGACGTGGCCCAAGGCACCTGGGAGTTCGGCGTCGCATCGCGCGATGCCATCACGTTCTTCTCCGAGAACGCACCCACCGTCTCGTTGTGTGTGGGCTTCCTCCGCTTTCGCTTTTGAAGGTCGACTTCCGGATCATAGCACCTGGAGCACGAGGCACTTCAAGTAGTGCGTCTCTGGAATGGCCCAGTGTATAGGATGGTCCGGGGGTTGTGACCCGCAGAAGACCTCGCGCAATTCTCGGTGGGCGTCACGTGCGGCATCGGCGATGGTCTTACGGAACAACTCCGGGACCATATGCTGCGAGCATGAACACGTAACGAGGAAACCGCCGGGCGGCAAGGCCTTCATAGCTCGCAGGTTGATCTCCTTGTAACCGCGTACAGCGCCATCCAACGCAGTGCGGCTCTTGGCGAATGCCGGCGGGTCCAGCACGATCACGTCCCAGCGGCCACTGTCCTTCACGGGTCCCGCGAGGAAATCGAAAACGTTGGCGGCCTTGAAAAGCGCCGTCTCTTCCATGCCGTTGAGCTTCGCATTGGCCTTCGCCAACGCCACGGCCTCCTCGCTGATGTCCAGTCCCAGCACCTCGGTGGCACCGTATTTCGCCGCGTGCAGGGCGAAGCCGCCGGTATGCGTAAAACAGTCCAGCACACGGCCGCCCTTGGAGATGTGCTCCATCGCCGCATGGTTCAGTCGTTGGTCCAGGAAGTGACCGGTCTTCTGTCCTTCTGCCACATCCACCGCGAAGCGTAATCCATTCTCCTCGATAATGAGCCGCGTATCGAATTCAGTTCCGATGAAGCCTTTCACCTGTTCTAGTCCTTCTTTTTCGCGGACAGGAACGTCATTGCGCTCATAGATGCCGCGCGGATCCAGCACTTCATGCAACGCTTGCACGATCTCTGTCTTGAAGCGATCCATGCCCAGCGCGAGCGTCTGCAGCACCAGGATGTCGTTGAATTTGTCCACCACCAAGGCCGGCAGTCCATCGGCCTCACCGAAGACCACGCGGCAACTTTCAGGCTGGCCCATGCGCTGGCGATAACTCCACGCAGCAGCGATCTTACGGCGGAAGAATGCCGCATCGATCGGCTCGTCGAGGTCCTTCGTCAGCATCCGCACGCGGATCTTGCTCTTCGGATTGAAGAAGCCTTGGCCCAACGGTCCTTTCTTCACATCGAAGACCTGCACGATGCCGCCTGGATGCGGTCGACCTTCGAAGCGCAGCACCTGATTATCATACACCCACGGATGTCCTTGGCGAATGCGCTGGCGGGTATCGTCGATATAAAGGCGGTCGCGCATGGGGTTGGATCGGTATCGTAAGGCCGGCGAAGGTAGGCTCGTCGATTTGTCGCCTTGGCGGGTCCTATTCGAAGACCCTACCGGGCTTATGCGATGAACACCTCGGCCAAGGCATTCAGGTCCATTCCGCCGAAATTGCCGCTGCTCATCATCAGCAGCACGCCATCGCTGCCCATGTCCTCACGGACCGCGCCCATTAACGCTGTCGGGTCTGTAAGCACGCGCAGGTCCTTCCGGGCGAAAGCAGCTCGGATGCGATCCACCGGCACCGCTGGCAGGCGCTTCATCTGTACCGCATGCGGATCGTAGAAGACCAACGCGGTGTCGGCGGCGTCCATGCAGCCCGCGTACTGGTCGAGGAAGTTGTCGCTGAGACTGCTGAAGGTGTGCAGCTCCATGCAGGCCGTCAGCTTGCGGTCAGGGAATTGCTCGCGGACCGCGTCCACCGTGGCTTTCAGCTTGCTGGGCGAATGGGCAAAATCCTTGAAGACCACCTTGCCGCCGTGCTCCGCCAGTTTTTCCAAGCGCTTCGCAGCGCCGGTGAAGGAAGCTATCGCGGCGTAGAAATCACGATCGCCGATACCAAGTTGATGGCAGACGTGACGCGCGCCTTCAAGGTTCATCAAGTTGTGTTGGCCGAAGACGTTGAGCCGCACCTCTCCCTGCGCCGTTTGTAGGAATGTAACGCCGTCGCGGATCTCATGCGCTGGAATGCCGTAGGGCACCTGCGCCACATCCCTCCTCCCCTTCTTATCCTCGGCCAACCGCTTCACCACGGGGTCCTCGTTGCAATAGATCAGCTTGCCACCGGGCTCGATAAGGTCGATGAAAATGGCGAACTGCTGCACGTAACTCTCGAAGGTGGTGAAGACATTGATGTGGTCCCACGCGACGCCGCTGATCAGCGCGATGTCCGGTTTGTAGAGATGGAACTTCGGCACGGGCTCCAGGCTGGACGCGAGGTATTCGTCGCCCTCGATCACCGCTACTTTGCTCTTTGCACTGAGCCGCACCATGCAGTCAAAGCCCTCGAGCTGAGCGCCGACGAGGTAGTCGAAGTCCTCGCCCGAGGCTCGCAGCACATGCACGATCATCGAGGTAATGGTGGTCTTGCCGTGGCTGCCGCCGATCACCACGCGCGTCTTGTCCTTGGTCTGCTCGTAGAAGTAGGCCGGGTAGCTGAACACCGGGATGCCGAGTTCCTGCGCGCGCAACAGTTCCGGGTTGTCCGCCCGCGCGTGCATGCCGAGGATCACCGCGTCGATCTTCTTGGTGATGTTCTCCTGATGCCAGCCGATATGCTCGGGCATCAGCCCCAGATTTCCCAATCGGCTTCGGCTTGGCTCGAAGACCTCATCGTCGCTGCCGGAAACCTCGAAGCCTTGTTGGTGCAAGGCGATGGCGAGGTTGTGCATGGCACTGCCGCCGATGGCGATGAAGTGGACACGTTTCATGGTGCTGCAAATGTGCCAACGGCAAGTGTTGCCAGAGTTGAAGTACGGACCAAGTATTCACGTTGGGATGTGCGTGAGTAAGGTTGTCAGGTGGAATGAATGGCCGATGTGTGGGTCTTTGACAGGATCAGAGGTCTTCCTATTCTCCCCGATCTTCGCCCCCAATGAAACGCATCGGCCTCTTGAGCGATACCCACGGCTGGCTGGACCCGCGGCTGCAACAGCACTTCGCGGCATGCGACGAGATCTGGCATGCGGGGGACATCGGCGGAAAGGCAGTAACAGATGAACTTCAGAAGTGGAAGCCGTTGCGCGCGATCCATGGCAACATCGACGATGCGAAGACCCGCTTGGACTTCCCCGCGAACCAGCGCTTCACTATCGAGGAGGTGCGCGTGTGGATGACGCACATCGGCGGCAGGCCTCCGCGCTACGACCCCGGTGTGCGGGAGGAACTGAAGCGCGACCCGCCTACGCTCTTCATATGCGGTCACTCGCACATCTGCATGGTGAAGTTCGACGAGGCATTGAAGATGCTCTATATGAACCCCGGCGCCACCGGCAGGCACGGTTGGCACAAGGTGCGCACAGCGCTGCGCTTCACGATTGATGGCGCCAAAATGAAGGACCTGGAGGTGATCGAACTGGGGGGGCGAGGCGCAACCGAATAGTTGTCAATTCTTGGTCCGATACATATCGGACGTCAGTTGTCCAGCATGGCCGCGACCGGATCAGATGGCAGTGGCAGTTGGCAGAAACAGGCAGCAGCCTGACAACTGAGAACGGACAACTAGCAACTATCGCAACCGATCAGCACTACGCACCAGCGCCTCATCCTTGCGGATACCGCGTTCCGCAAGGAAGATCAGCAAAACCATCGCCAAGGGAAGGACAGCGGAAGCGCCGAAGTGCTCCTCCACCAAGCCGCCTTGGTCCAGATAAGCCCGCACGGAATTGCCGCTGATGAAAAGGAATACCGAAACAGCGATCAACAACAGACTCACCGTGCGCACTATCGTGATCTGGCGTTGGCGGTTCTTGTACAGGAAGATCGCCACCACGAGCACCATGGTAAGGAAGCCGAGCACGATGAAGAAGGGCACTTTCAAGGCAGCGTCCACCACGGGGGTGCCATCGGCCATGAAGAGCCCGGTGGTGTGGAAGGACCAGATCTGGGCACCGCGCGTGAACGTGGCAACGGGGAAGAAGAAGGTGAGCACCCCGCAGATCGCGGCGAGCATCAGGAAGAGGGTCTGTTTGCGTTGCAACATGAAGGTGCGTTGTGGTGCGCGAAGATCGCCCGCAGAGGCGGCTTCGTGAAAAAAATTGGACGTGCGTCGCTGGATCCCTATCATTGCAGCGTCTTTCCCGCTGGCACCCATACCTGTCAGCCCCCTATCCCGATCGACGAGCCTGATCTTTTTCCTTAAGCCCCGTGGCTATTTGCGGCACGCGCCGCTTTCCTTCCATCGAACCCGTATTCCATGTACGACCAGAATGCACTGGCATCCATGAAGCTCACCGAGCTGAAGGAGATCGCCAAGCAACTCAAGATCAAAAAGAGCGAGACCCTCAAGAAGCAGGACCTCATCGCGAAGATCATTGAGGTATCCAAAGCCGCCGACCACCGCGACACCGATGCCATCGCCGAGATGGCCATCGCCGACGAGGCACCGGATCCCGAGCCGGACCCTGCCCCCGATGAGGACGACGACGACGATGATGATGACGACGACGATACGGATGATGATGACGATGAGGACGAAGAGGATGACAACGAGGAGGGTTCGGAGGACGCGGAGGGCTCCACGGAAGTGAAGAACGACGAGCAGGAGCGCAAGCCAAAGCACACTGCTCCCACTGCGGAAACGCCCACAGTATCCAACGGCGATCGCGAAGAGAGACCTGCGCCCCGCCGCGACGAACGGCCGAACGACCAGAACGACCGCTTCGATCCTCGCGACCGCCAGCAGCGCCGCGGACGTCGGCCACGCGTAGAGGCCGAACGACAGAACAAGCCCGAGGAAGGATCTGCCGAAGAACAAAGCGCAGGAGCTTCCGCGACCACGGAGCAACCCACGGCGAGCGAAGGTGGCAAGGATCAGGATCGTGGTCAGCTTGACGGGCGCGACGATCAACGCCAGCCGCGTGAGCAGGGGCAACAAGGGCAGCAAGGGCGCGACCAGCAGCGTAACGAACCACGCAATGACCAGCGCACCGAGTCACGTGGACCACGTGAACCGAACGATCAGCGGAACGATCAACAGCGCGATGCGCAACGCGAGCAGCAACGCCGCAACGACCAGCTCCGCAATCAGCAACAACAGCAGCAGCAGCAACAGCTGCCCGCCAGCTTTGATGCCTTTATCGAGACGGACGGTGTGCTGGAGATCATGCCCGAGGGTTATGGCTTTCTGCGCAGCAGCGATTACAACTACCTGCCTTCACCGGACGATGTCTACGTGACGCAGCAGCAGATCAAGCAGGCCGGCCTTAAGCTGGGCGATACCGTGCATGGCTATGTGCGCCCACCGCGAGACCAGGACAAGTTCTTCCCTCTCGTGAAGGTGGAAAGCATCAACGGCCGCGACCCCGAGTGGGCGCGCGACCGTGTTCCCTTCAAGTTCCTTACGCCGCTCTTCCCCGACGAAAAGTTCGACCTCACCACCAAAGGCAGCACCCTCAGCACCCGCGTGCTGGACCTCTTCGCTCCCATAGGCAAAGGCCAGCGCGGCCTCATCGTCGCGCAACCGAAGACCGGCAAGACGATCCTGCTGAAGGATGTGGCCAATGCCATCGCCGCCAATCATCCGGAGGCCTACCTCATCGTGCTGCTGATCGACGAGCGGCCGGAGGAAGTGACCGACATGCAGCGCAGCGTCAACGGGGAAGTGATCGCGAGCACCTTCGACGAGCCCGCCACCCGCCACGTCGCAGTGGCCAGTATGGTGCTGGAGAAAGCGAAATGCCTCACCGAATGCGGGCATGACGTGGTGATCCTGCTGGATTCCATCACGCGCCTCGCTCGCGCCTACAATACCGTGCAGCCCGCCAGCGGCAAGATCCTATCCGGCGGCGTGGACGCTAACGCCCTACAAAAACCCAAGCGCTTCTTCGGCGCAGCGCGCAAGATCGAGAACGGCGGATCGCTCACCATCCTCGCCACCGCCCTCACCGAGACGGGCAGCAAGATGGACGAAGTGATCTTCGAGGAGTTCAAGGGCACTGGAAACATGGAGTTGCAGCTCGACCGGAAGATCAGCAACCGCCGCATCTTCCCTGCCATCGACATCCTCGCTAGCGGCACGCGCCGCGACGACCTTCTGCACCACAAGGACGTCCTGCAACGCACGTGGATCCTGCGCAAACACTTGGCGGACATGACGCCGGTGGAGGCCATGGAATTCGTAAAGGGCCGCATGGAAGGCACTAAGAGCAACGAGGAGTTCCTCGTCTCGATGAACGGTTGACCGTCGGATGTCGGGCATCAAGCTTACCCTGCTGCTGGCCCTCCTCGCGATGGTGCTGCGGACCGCGCTGTACTATGCCGGCGTGGTTGTGGCCCCTTTCCAGTTCGCACTCTTACATCTGCTCTTCCTCGTGCTGGCCATCTGGTTCAGCGGCTACTTCCTGATGGGCCGCGATCCTACGCGCGGCTTCGGTGAATTGCTACGCGCCGGTTTCCAGGCCGCCATGGTGTATGCGTTGCTGCTCTCACTTTTCATCTGGCTGTTCTACTCCGTGATCGACCCGAACGCCTTCGCTGCCTACAACCTGCGTCTTATCCAAGGACTGGTGGCGCAGGGCCATCCGCTGGACGTGGCCACGCAGAAGGTGAACGCCCTCTACGACTCCGGCAACTATGCTGCCCTCACCTTCTTCGGCCTGTTTATGACCGGCGCGCTGAACGCGGTGTTCTTTGGGCTGATACACGATAAGG